>CATPBJ010000017.1 GCA_955652395.1 uncultured Terriglobales bacterium
AGCGTTGCTGGGCATGGCGGCTCTGGCCATCGACGTATTGACTTTGTATGTCGCTCACGGTGAAGCTCAACGCGCTGCGGATGCGGCGGCCCTGGCGGGTGCCCGGATGTTTGCCTCCTCGGGATACACCACGAACTCGACAACCCTGGCGGCAGCCGATATTTGCCAAACCGCAGCAGCCGGTGCTGATGCAGCCGCCAACCGCCAAGCGGAAGCGGTTGCAGCGCAAAACCTTATCGGCGGACAACCGGCTGCGGTTCAGTCCGTCACCTGCAATGTCACAGCCGCGAATCCTCAAATTGCAGTCACGATACATCGCACCGGTCTGCCCACCTTCTTTGGACGTATCTGGGGAGGCACCGCCAATAGCGTGACCGCCACAGCCATGGCTGAGGCGTATAACCCTTCTGGTTCTACGGCCCCGATTCAGGTGCTCAAGCCCTGGCTGATACCCAATTGCGACCCCACGAACGGAGCGCCAGCTAACCCAGACTGTGGGGCGGGAGCCTACTTCGTCAGTCCAGTGGACGGGGGAATTGAGAACAACGGTTCATTCGTGGGCAAGCCGATCACCCTGAAGTACGTCACCGGCGGGGGTCCGCCTATTGCGACGCCCCCCGGGACTCTTTCCTACTACCGCTTGGACGTCCCGATGCGGCCCCCGCAGCCCCTTTGTCCGTCGACCAGCGCAGTCTCTTGCGACCAGGTAGGAAGTAACGATTATCACGACAATATCGCGTGCTCCTCAACTTTTCAGTACAGTTGCGGCCAGACGGTCGGAGCGGGTCAGACAGTGACGGTAGGAGGTGGATCAGGTGGTGACACTAACGAGGGGACACAGTGCCTGATTCACGCAAGCGGTCAGGGTCCAATGTTGGGCCAGGATCAAATGACTACCACCAACCCAGTCAGAATAACCGGTGGAGACAATAATCCGAACCCTGTGCTGCAAGGGATCACTAATATCAGCCGTAGTGATTCGATTGTCACGGTTCCGATCTACAAAGGTGTCGGAAATCCCAACCTTTGCCCCGGGGGTTGCAGTGGAACGGGGACGATCGTGGGTTTCTTGCAGCTCGGAATTAACGAGAACGTCGCGGGTGCACCCAACGGACAGGTCAAGGGTGTGATCATGAATGTCGCAGGGTGTAACCCGGGCGCTGGCAATCCCGCAGTCTCCGGCGGCGGAGTGTCTCCCATCCCGGTGCGGCTAATTCACCAATAAGCGCTGTTCGAGACGGAGCGGGCGTTGTGGCCCGTCGCTGGAGCGGCATGGGATGGAATGTCATCGGTAAGGCGTACTTCAAGCTAAGGCGAAAGCTGCGAACGCTCGGGGTATTCGCGCCCACAACTGTGGCACAAAGCGCATTGGCTGGTCACTGACACACCAGCCGCCGCCGCTCGTGCGGTAGCCTAGCCGGACTAACGTTGGGCTTGGAATCTTTCAAGAGCACAAGAGCCATGTCTATCGGAGGGTCTTTGCGGAAATCTTTCCAGCCGTATTCGTGCTCCGCAAACCAACACGCGAACGCCGCTATTCGTTCGTCAGACGTTAGCCTGCCTTTGTACTTGCTGACCGCCTCAAGCGCTCGTTGTTTGCGACCTTCATCCGGCATTGGAACAGATTACCAGTGGTAGGTACTGTGAGCCGAGGCCCGCACCTGCATTATTAAGGAGTCGGAACACCGCTTCAATGCTTGCAGATTTGAACAGCGGTGAGGATGACACCCACTATAGCCACAACGATCCGACACCCGATAGAAACTCATTTGAGCGTCTCAGCCGTCGCATCCCTTTCGACAATCGCACCTTGCCCTCTCAATCCAGCCTGAACCTCGTCCGCAAGCTGCGAGTCGTTGAAATCCTTCCATTCTGCCATGTCTTCAAGCCATGTACCCTAGAAACTCGGGTTCATGCGGTCGGTCCCACATATAGATTCCGGCAATTTCTGGCAGCCCTAGCTTGTCAATCTTGCTCTTCCACAGCTGTACGGATTTGACTTGAAGTTCGTGCCAAGAAACTTTTTCTCCCCGTTCTAGTCGGATTGCCAGCTGCCGATCTACAAGGACCAAGCGAGTGTCTGAGCCGATAGAGCGTTTCAAATTTCCAGCGCATGCAGCACGAGTGAAATCGTGCCCTTCCCGGGTTTCGAAACCACGGTCACGAGACTCAGGTTTTGGAATCGCAAGGGAAGGGTACGACTTCAAGTCGTGCCATAAGCTGCCGAAAAGGAGCCGGGCTTCAGCCGCCGAGGTCCGCTGGCTCATCCCGAGCTGGACTTTTTCGCACCGTCTGAACTCGTGCTCTTTCTATTTCGTGGCGCGCGGTGTCTTCCCCAGCCTCCCAGCTCGTGAAGCCGCCCGAAACCGGCCGTCACGTGTGCTAGTCTGCAGGCATCGAATTCGACGAAAGGTTTTGGTTGAACGCATCTTGGTCAATCCGCGTCGGCACTGCCGGCTGGTCCTACAAAGACTGGGAAGGAATCTTCTATCCGCCGGGAATGCTGCACCGGAAACAGCACCCCCTGGAGATCCTGGCGCGCTGCTTTGACATGGTGGAAATCAACACGTCCTTCTACGGACACATTAAACCGCATCTGGCCAAACTCTGGGTGCGGAAAGCGGAGGCCGTGAATCCAGATTTCATGTTCACCGCCAAGCTGCATCGCTCATTCACGCATAATCCCATGGCCGTCATGGAGCCTACTTCGGCCGCGTCCATCAGGCCTAACGATGAGGACGAAGCCCGGGCTCGCGAAGGGCTGGAGGCGCTGGCTGGAGAAGGAAAATTAGGCGCGCTGCTCATTCAATTTCCGGTTTCCTTTAAGAACACATCCCTGAACCGCGAATATGTCGAGCGCCTGATACGCCAGTTCATCGAATATCCCCGCGTGATCGAAGTGCGCCACGACAGTTGGGACAACCAGGAGACCATAAATTACTTCACCCAGAAGAATGTCGCGTTCTGTAACATCGACCAGCCCCTGATCGGCCGCTCGCTCGAACCTACGGAACACGTGACTTCCCCGGTCGGCTACGTGCGTCTTCACGGACGAAACTACAACCAGTGGTTTGACGCGGATACCGGTGCCGACCGCTACAACTATCTCTACAGCGAAGCCGAGCTCGCGGGATGGAAAGACAAAATCGTTCGCATCGCCGGCAAAGGCGAAGTCACCTATGTCGTGACCAACAATCACTTCGAAGGCAAGGCCGGAGTGAACGCGTTGCAACTCAAAAACATGATTACGGGACAGCGCGTGAAGGCGCCAGAGCCGCTGCTGAAGCACTATCCTGAGCTGAGCAAGATTGCAGATCCGATCTACGACGGCACCGCGAATCCAAACCTGCCGCTGCTGGCGTGATGGTTCTAGACAATCGATGATTAGACTTTAGCGGCGAGTTCTTCTTTGGCGGCGTAGTGCGATTCTACATAGTCGTCGAGGATCTGAATGAACTCGGCGACGATTTTGTCGCCCTTCAGTGTGGTGAACAGGCGGCCGTCAACGTAAACCGGAGCCTTCGGTTCCTCGAACGTTCCGGGCAATGAGATGCCGAGGCTGGCATGCTTTGATTCGCCCGGGCCGTTGACCACGCAGCCCATGACTGCCACTTTCATCTCTTCGACGCCGGTGTGGCGTCCCTTCCATACCGGCATCTGGTCGCGTAGATAAGACTGAATCTGCTGGGCCATTTCCTGGAAGAAAGTGCTGGTGGTGCGGCCGCATCCGGGGCAAGCCGTCACCTGGGGCGTGAAGCTGCGGATGCCGAGAGATTGCAGAATCTGCTGCGCCACTCGGACCTCTTCGGTGCGATCGCCGCCCGGAGCAGGCGTAAGCGAGACGCGGATGGTGTCGCCAATGCCTTCCTGCAGCAAAACGCCGAGGGCCGCGCTCGAAGCAACGATTCCTTTGGCTCCCATGCCGGCTTCGGTAAGTCCGAGGTGCAGCGGATAACTGCAGCGCGCAGCCAGCGAGCGGTACACGTCAATCAGGTCCTGGACTCCGCTAACCTTGGCGCTCAGGATGATCTGATCCGGCCGCAATCCATACTTCTCAGCCAGTCCGGCGGAATTCAATGCGCTGACGACCATGGCTTCCATGGTGACTTCACGGGCGTCTTTGGGCTCGGGCAGCAGCGAATTCTCGTCCATCATGCGCGTAAGCAGCGCCTGGTCGAGCGATCCCCAGTTCACACCGATACGTACTGGCTTCTGGTTCTCGACCGCAACCTCGATCATCGTGCGGAAATTGTTATCGTCCTTGCGCCCGATGCCTACGTTGCCGGGGTTGATGCGGTACTTGGCCAGGGCGCGGGCACACTCGGGATATTTCTTGAGCAGGATGTGTCCGTTGTAATGGAAATCGCCGATAATGGGCACATGCACGCCCTGGCCATCGAGTTGATCCACGATAGGCGCAACCGCAGCCGCGGCTTCTTCGTTGTTGACCGTGACTCGCACCAACTCGGACCCGGCTCGGACCAACTCCGCAACCTGCTGAACAGTGGAAGGAACATCAGCGGTATCGGTATTGGTCATCGACTGCACCACAACGGGTGCATCGCTACCGATTCGCACGCCGTCGATCGAGCCTGTAACGGATTTCCTGCGTCTAATGTCTGCCATGGGGAAGGTTTAGTTTAACACGGGAGCAGATAGCTCTCAGCCGTTAGCTCTCAGCCATCAGCGTCTAAAATCTGCAGAATGAATGATTTAATCAAGATGGATACTACGTTTGATACCGACTTATGAGAACAAGGCTGATAGCCGGCATCGCGGTTCGCAATGGCGGCCTTTGCGGTTCCGATGGCTTACGTAGGGAACCGGCGAAGCGAACCCAGCGACTGAGGGCCGAAAGCTGATGGCTGGTAGCTGAGAGCTGTCCTAGGGCGTTCTCTGCATAATGCCGGGCAGCATCTTCAGAACGTCGTTGTAGATGACCATAACGGCGAACAGGACCAGAAACACAAAGGCCGCCTGGTAGATTCGCTCTTTGATCCTCAGGCTGATGTCCCTGCGGATCAGGCTTTCGACGAACAGCAGCAGGATGACTCCACCGTCCATGATGGGAATGGGCAGCAGGTTAAAGATGCCCAGGTTCAGGCTGATGCCGGCGGTCAACTCCAAAAGCGGGGTCCAGCCTTTCTTGCTGGCGGCCTGGCCAGCGGCGCGTCCGATGCCGATTGGGCCCTCGATCGAGCGGATCGAGATCTTGCGCTGGATCATCTTCTGCACCAGCTCCAGGATCAGAAGCGAGCCTTGCTTGTTCTGCTCCACCGACCGGCGAAATGCGGCCGCAAATGGCAAGGCCGATATCTTCATGGGCGCGCTCCCGATGCCTACGCGGTAGCGTTGATCGCCTCTGACATCGGACAAGACAGGCTGCACGGTGAAGTTGAGCAGTTGGCCATCGCGTCTGACCGTGATCTGGATCGGTCTGTCCTGGGTGCGCTTCAAGCTTTCGATCATGGCCTCGAGGCCGGCAATGGGCTGCCCGTCCACGCTGACGATCTCGTCGCCCAGCTTCATTCCGGCTCTTTCCGCCGGCATACCGGACTCCAGGTCGGTAATGGGGAAGCTCGGTTCCTTCGGCGCCCATCCCGCGGAACCCATTTGGTTGGGACCGTAGGCCTCGGGCACGATGGTTTTGGTTAGGATCTGACCTCCCCGCTCGAAGGCCACATCGAGGGGCTGGTTGGGGTTCAACGCTTCTCTCGGAATTACTTGCTCCCAGGTCGGGTTTTGTATGCCGTCGATGCGAACGATGCGGTCTCCAGCGAGGATTCCGGCCTTCGCTGCGGGGGTATCCTGCAGCACCCATCCAATCACCGCGGGCTCGTCCAGCACCGCAGGATATTCGTAGTGCACCATGTAGACGCAGGTGAGTAGGCCGACGGCGAACAGAATGTTCATCGCCGGACCGGCGATGGCGATGATGAAACGATGCCAGCGCGGGTGCGACATGAACTCACCCGGATCGTTAGTGCGGGCGTCCATCGGGTTCTCGCCCGACATCTTTACGTAGCCGCCGAGCGGGATGGCGGCGATGCGGTAGTCGGTATCCCCACGGCGAAAGCCAAACAGGCGTTTCCCGAAACCGATGGAGAAGACCTCGACACGCACTCCCAGCAGTTTGGCGGTCGCGTAGTGGCCGAACTCGTGAATCAGGATCATGAATCCCAAAATCACGCCGACGGAGAGCACGGCAATCAAAAATCCAGACATAATAAAGTTTTCCTACTCCACCCGCATTGCGGTTGAGACCGGCCGTGAACCCTCCGACCTTGCCCCCACGCTCTCGACTCTTTCGCGTGCCATTTCACGCGCTCCAGCGTCCGCTTCCAACACCTGTTCTATAGATTCCAACTTACCTACTTGCGTTGCAGAAAGGACTTCCCGGATCACTTCAGGAATATGGTTGAAACCGATACGGTCCTGCAGAAACGCCGCCACTGCGATCTCGTCGGCGGCGTTGAGTGCAACCGTTTTCGTACCCCCAGCCTCCGCCGCTTCATAGGCGAGACCCAGACAAGGGAATTTTTCCATATCCGGCGGTAGGAATTCCAGATGTCGTAAGTCCATGACCGGGAAGCGCATAGCGGACGGAATGCGATCCGGATAAGTCAACGCATACAGGATGGGCAACCGCATGTCGGTTACCGAAAACTGAGCAAGTATGCTGCCATCCACGAACTCGACCATGGAGTGAATTGTGGATTGCGGATGCACCATCACCTGCACCCGGCCGGGCGGCAAGTTGAACAAACGACAAGCCTCGATCACTTCAAATCCCTTGTTCATCAGGGTGGCCGAATCGATGGTGATGCGCTGCCCCATTTTCCAGGTGGGATGGTTCAGCGCCTGGGCAACCGTGATCGAAGAAAATTGCGACTTGGGTGTGTAAAGAAATGGTCCTCCGGAGGCGGTCAACCAGATCCGTTCGACCTCTTCCATCCTGCCACCGCGCAGGCACTGGTGGATTGCATTGTGCTCGCTGTCGATCGGCAGCAGCGGTTTGCGTTGACGCCGCGCTTCGGCAGTGATCAACTCTCCCGCTGCAACCAGGCATTCCTTGTTGGCCAGCCCCACCGTCTTTCCGGCTCTTACCGCCTCGTAAGTGGCTTTGAGCCCCGCCACGCCCACGATCGCGCTGACCACAAAATCCACCTCCGGATGAGTAGCTACCCGGACGGTGCCGGCCTGGCCGTGCACGACTTCAACCCCTTTTCTTCCTGACGTCTGCAGTCGCGATCGCAGAATCTCCGCATCGACGGCGGTGGCAATTGAAATGAGTTTGGGCTTCCAGCGCCAGGCCTGCTCGAAGGCAGTGTCTACATTCTGTCCCACGGCAAGGGCCATCACCTCAAAAAGCTCGGGATGGGCTTCGACCACGCTCAGCGTGCTGCGACCAATCGAGCCCGTGGATCCCAGGATGGCAATACGTTTCATGAGCCAGACATTCAGGTGGGGCGCAGCCAGGGGGGAGGCTTATTGCATCACGCGCCAAGCCGCATGGTACCACAGCAGGGGAGCCGCGAAGAGCAGGGCATCAATTCTGTCAAGCATGCCCCCGTGTCCGGGAAGAAGCGTTCCGGAATCCTTGACTCCGGCTCCTCTCTTGATCAGCGACTCCACCAGATCGCCCAGCTGTGCGGCGACATTAATCGCCGCGGAAAGCAGAATGACCGGCCACAGCGGCACCTTCTCCAGGGCGAATAAGCCATCCTTCTTTTCGATTAGATGCGCATTCAGCACAAAGGTGCTGATCGGCAGCGCGTAGTTATATAGCAACATTCCAACCCCCACGCTTGCGATCATCGAGGCCAGCGCTCCTTCCCACGTCTTTTTGGGACTGATGCGCGGCGACATTAAGTGGCGACCCAGCGAACGCCCCACAAAATACGCAAAAATGTCCCCTGCCCACACCAGCAAGAGCAGGTACAGCAGCAGGAATGAGCCTGAGGCCTGTGCCCGAATCTGCACCAGGCATCCCAACGGCAGGGCAATATAGGCGAAGGCAAACGCCGAAGTCATGGCGGCGGGAAGTCCGGTGCTGAGATCAGCCCGTCTCATGCCGATCACCAGAAAAATACACGGCGCGATGGCCGCCACAAATACCGCGGTGCCGGCAAACACCGAGGTCGACAGCAAGGGAGTGTCATGCCCTAGATTGACCGCCAGAAACAGGAAGAACAACCCGACAAAAATGTAGGTCGGCCAGTGAAAGGGCCGGATTTTGTAGGCCTCCGAAATTTTGAGCAGCTCCTGGACTGCCAGCAACGCGACCAGGGCCGTAATCAAAGCGACCACCGGTACCGGCGCCCGCAGCACCAGCAGCAGGACGATCGGAATCAGCACAACCGCAGTAAGGATTCGTTTCAGTAGTTGCAAGCCGCTCTAGCTCCGACCCATCTTGGATGGATGTTGATGAGAGCTGTGGGTATCTGCGGCGTTGCCGGCCAGGCCGCCGTAACGCCGCTCGCGCTTCTGATACTCTGCGATGCCTTCGAGCAGGTGCACGCCGCGGAACTCAGGCCACAAGGTCGGAGTGACATAGATTTCGGCATAGGCCAATTGCCACAACAGGAAGTTGCTCAGCCGCATCTCGCCGCTAGTGCGAACTACCAGATCGGGGTCGGGCAGGTGACGTGTGTACAAGTTCTGCGACACCGCGTCCTCATCAATATTCAGATGGTCCAGACCGCCGTTGCGGGCTGCGGCGTCCACGATCGACCGAAACGCATCCACCAGTTCGGTGCGCGCACTGTAATTGAGCGCCAAGGTCAGTACCATACCGGTGTTGCCCGCGGTCGCATCGCGTGCCCATGCCATCTTTTCCTGCACCGAAGGGGGGAGCTCATGCTGGCGTCCAATGTATTCGAGCCGGATGTTGTTCTTGTTGAGGGTCGGGACTTCCGCTTTGAGATAGCGGCACAGCAGGCCCATCAGGAAATCGACTTCGCTGCGGGGACGCTTCTTCCAGTTCTCTTCCGAAAACGCATACAGGGTCAGCCAGGGAATGCCGATGCGCGCGGCGGTCTCCACCGTGGAGCGCACGGATGCGACTCCGGCGCGATGTCCGGCCATGCGCGGCAAGTGGCGGCGGCGCGCCCAGCGACCGTTGCCGTCCATGATGATGGCGATGTGTTTCGGGAGCCGTTCCGGATCAAGCCGCTGATAAACTTCTGCTTCCTTGCGATCCAGCCCGGCAGGAATCGTCGCTTGCAAGCTAACCTCTGCTGTTTCAAGAAGCTAACACAGGGTATCGGAGCTTGCAATGATACTACGGTGGCACCCGGGAATGGTTGTGCCGTCGCATCGGACTACGTGGGGACAGATGTCTCATCTGTCCGGCGGAGCGAAGCTCCGCTTTTTGCTTGGTAAGAAAGACCTGTCGAGCGTTCGACAGGATAGATGAGGACATCTGTCCCTACGTGGTTCGGGTGGAACAGCTGTCATCCGTGAACACGCTTTACAGTCGCGACCTCAACCTTATATTCTCCCGCCCATGGACCGACGAACCTTCCTCCAGACCGCCGCAGCCGGCGCTGCCACCCTCGCTCTATCCCGCAACTCGTTCGCCGACAGCTCCAACCCTGACCTCGCCGCCATCCACAAGGAAATCGAGAAGCGCCATGACGAATTCGTCGAGCGCCTGCAGCAGTGGATTCGCCAGCCCTCAATTGCTGCCGAGCACCGTGGCATGGACGAAGGCTGCGACCTAACGATGCGCATGCTGCGCGACGCCGGATTCGGCGAAGTCACGAAAATTCCCACGGACGGCCAGCCCGGTATCTTCGCCACGCTCGACGCCGGTGCTCCGCGAACCATCGGTCTCTACTTCATGTATGACGTGAAACAGGTCGATCCCGCCGAGTGGTCGTCGCCGCCCTTCGAGGCTGCCTTGGTGGACAAGCCGGAGCTGGGCAAGGTTTTGATTGGCCGGGGGGCGGTCAACCAAAAAGGTCCGGAGGCTTCCTTTCTGGCGGCGCTGCACGCGATTCGCGGCGCCGGGCGGAAAGTTCCGGTGAACCTGGTATTTGTAGCGGAAGGCGAAGAAGAAATCGGTTCGCCGCATTTCCCGCAAATCGTACACCGTCCTGAGGTATTGGCTGCGTTGCGCAAGTGCAGCGGCGTTTACATGCCCTCGGCGGAGCAGGACCGTGACGGCAAGGTTACGATGACGCTCGGCGCCAAAGGCGTGATCGAACTCGAACTCGTATCCAGCGGGGAAAAGTGGGGACGCGGTCCGCAAAAAGACGTCCACTCCAGCCTGAAGGCAATGATTGATAGTCCGGCATGGCATCTGGTGGAAGCTCTCAACACTCTGGTCTCGCCTGACGGCAACACTCCCGCCATTGACGGTTTCGCCGACAAAGCCCGCCCGCTCTCTCCCCCGGAAAAGAAAATGATCGCGGAAGCGGCGCGTCGCCTCGATGAAAATGTCGCGAAGAAGCAGTTCGGCGTCGAACACTGGGTACACGACGTGAACTATCAGGAGGCCCTCGAACTGCTGCAATCGCGTCCGACGGTGAATATCGAAGGACTGGTGGGCGGCTACACCGGGCCAGGCGGCAAAACCATTCTGCCGCATCGCGCTGTCGCCAAGCTCGATCTGCGACTGGTGCCAGACATGAAGGCCGACGAAGCGCTGGCTGCACTCAAGGCTCACCTGGCCAAACGCGGCTTTGGCGACATCGAGGTCAACATGACGGGCGGCTACGACCCTAACAGCACATCGGCTGACGCTCCGCTGATCCGCGCCCAGGCGGCTTTCTATCGCAGCCGGGGTATTGATCCGATAGTTCTGCCGCGCAGCGCCGGATCGTGGCCCGGGTATGTCTTCACCGGCGATCCCCTGCACCTGGCCGCCGGCCATTTCGGAATGGGCCACGGCAGCGGCGCTCATGCGCCCGATGAGTATTACGTGATCGAATCCAAAAATCCGAGCGTGCAGGGAATCGATGGCGCCGTGCTCTCACAGGTGGAGTATCTGTACGAGCTGGCGGCGATTTAAGCTCCCCGAATCACGTAGGGGCGGACCCCCATTCGCTCAGCCGAGCGAAGCTCGGCACTTTATCGATATTCGCAACAGCCATGTGGGCACGCGTCTCTGACCCGTCCGGCCGAGCGAAGCTCGGCGGTGGTACTAGTGATCGGCCTCTCTTGTGCTGAACCTACTATCGTCGGGGATCCCGGGGCAGAAATTAGGGAGCTTCGCCGAGTTGCGCTCGGCCGCACAACCGAGGGCAGCTGCCCCCACGTGGTTTATGGGCGATCCATACCAGCGGGCGAGTCGGCCGTGACCACACAACCCTACTGTGACTCTTCGGGCACCACTGCCAGTTGCAGCTTTTCGGTCCAGCGAAGCACCGTTAGCGAACTACCGACGCCAACTCGAGCATCCGTAAGCAGGCGGTGCAAGTCGTCGACGCCGGCTACCGGCTTGCCATCGAGCGCAACAATCACGTCTCCTTCACGCAACCCTGCCTTCTGCCCCGGACTGCCGACAGTCACCGAAATCACCACCACACCGGTCTCCTGCGGCAGGTTGTAGAAGCGCACCAGACGCCGATGCAGCGGCGTGGTCTGAGCCTCAACTCCAATGTAGCTGCGCCGAATTCTCCCTGCTTGCAGCAAACGTCCAGCCACGAACTTGGCGGTGTTGATCCCGATGGCGAAGCACAGCCCCTGCGCGCCCATAATGGTCGCCGTGTTCACACCGATAACCTGGCCATCGGAAGTCACCAGCGGTCCTCCCGAATTGCCCGGGTTCAGCGAAGCGTCGGTCTGGATTACGTCATCGATCATTCGTCCTGAGTAGGAACGCAACGAGCGCCCCAGGGCGCTCACTACGCCAGCCGTGACCGTGTACTGGAAGCCGTAGGGATTGCCAATCGCAATCGCCAACTGTCCCACTCGCAGCTTCTGAGAATCTCCTAGCGGTGCGGCCACCAGGCTGGGTGCGTCGTTGTTGGGCACATCCACACGCAGGACCGCGAGGTCCGTCGATGGATCGTCGCCGATGGTGTGAGCTGGGAAGCGTCGCCCATCGGCCAAGGAAACCTGAATTCGCGTGGCTTCGTGAACCACGTGGCTATTGGTGAGAATCAGGCCATCGGGAGCGAACACGAAGCCGGAGCCGCCGCCTTGCCGTTCACGGGGCTCGCCCGAGCGGCCCTTGCCCGCCTGGGCAACATCAATCTTGACCACCGACGGGCTGAGCTTCTCCGCGGCGCCCACGACCGCCTGCGAGTAGGCATCGAGCAAGCCGGAATCATTCAGCGGGCTGGCACTGGATGTCTGCGCTACCGGCTCAGAGTAATTCCCGACGAACATAGAGGTAACTTCTTGGTTCATGTCTGCTAGATGAAGGAAAGGCTCGCTCGGATTCAGGCGCCCGGACCGCTCCCGCATCGACAATCGCGCTACTGCTTAGGGCGCAACCGCGTCGCGGCAGTAGGCAGCATGCAGGTATTCGAGGCGTCTGCCAGCGATTGCTGCAGGGCCGCGCCTACGGCGGAAAGCTCTTCGGGACCCATCAGTCGCTGCATGCCCTCAAATAGCTCGCGTTCTTCCTTGCGAATGTGGGACGCCAGTTTTTCCACCAGGGCCTGTAACCCGGCTACATGCAATTTGCGCGCGGCCGCGCGCGAAAAGAAATCACGCAGCAAAATATGTCCGGTGAGAAGTTCCTGAACCAGGGGTTGAAGCTCGGCATAGCGCGCGGCCACCGGGAACAACTCTTTTTCTTCGGCGGCAAAATGGAAGGTGATCTCCTGTTCGAATATCTGCTGAATCTCCGCCTGCCATGCCTCCAGGTCGACTGCGCCCGCCTGGATGGCGCGATCCAAGCGTACGCACAGCGCCAGGCAATGCTGATGCTGGTGGGAGAGGGGAATCAGGTTCTTGTCTCGAAGCATGTTTACCTATTGTCCGCGTAGCGCAGCCATAGCGCAACCAAGGCCGCGCCACGACTGGTGACGCTCGTCACTTAAGATGAAGGGAACTGGGAGGTCGATTCAGGCGCTGACCGTCACGTCCTGGGGCACATCCTTTACCGCCGGCCGTAGCGTCAGCCAGTCAGTCCGGACGCTGTCCCATTCCTGGATCAACATTCCGTAGGATTCGAAGAACTGGCGAATTTGGGCGCGTTCCCACCCCACCGTTTCTTCCAGGATGGGTCCGAGAACGGCAAGGGCGTTGGTGCTAAGAACCGTCCTGCGCGCGACCTGAGAGATGTGCTTGGCTTCCGACACCGCGATAGTGAATCCGTCCCTCATCTTGACGTGCAACATCACGTTAATGTCCGAGCTGCCGTCGCCGGTGTAAATGATGTGGTCGGGCCCGATCTGCAACTCCGCTTGCAGTTGGTCGAGTGCCGCCACCTTGCCATAGCCGGCCGTGGCTCGCACCAGGCTTTCGATCTCGCCCGCGGCGTTGTAGACAAATTCGGTTCCGTAGATGTGATCTTCCGGAACGATTCCCTCCAGCGCCGATTGAATGACCTCTACCGGTGATGCTGAGAGCACGTAGAAGTCGAAGTGATAACCGTCCACTCCATTCTTCAGCACTTGATAGAGCAATTCGATATTCTCTTTCAGGCGAATGGTCTTGCCCACTTTGTACAGATGCTGTTTTCGCACTTTCTTGCGAAATTCCGGATCATGCAGTAACAGGTAGCACAGCTCCGCTCCCTGCTGCACCAGATTCAGCTTGGCCATGCCCTGGGCCTTACGTTCGAATTCCGCGGTCGGAATACCGACCAGCTCACTCAACACATAGCCCGAATCATCGAAAGTAAGAGTCTGGTCAAAGTCACTGGCAAAAAGGTAACGCTTCAAAGGTTTGTCACTCATATGGATATTAGATTCCACCGGGCCCCCGAATGGCCCATAAATAACATCGATAGTGAGCATTACCAAAGTGATAACGAGTAGGTTCGCTAATGGGACGGTTTGACCGGACGGGCTCCAGTTGGCTGTCTGGAAACGACTTGAAGGGCAGGCAAGCGGAGCATTTGCCCGCGCGTATTGCTTGAACGAGCAAGCGCATGCCCGTCGGGCCTTTACTAATCCGTTCCCACCATTGAGAATAGATATATCGCCCGCACCGTTAAGGCTTGGTAAAAATGTAGGCGCGAACGTCCGCGCTGGCCCTCGACGAGCGCGGACGTTCGCGCCTGCATTGGCTGGACAACGGGCAACAGGAGCAGGTTTAACTATGTCAGCTACCGGAGAACTCATCCGTCTCATCAACTACGTCGACGACATCAACACCACGCTCCGCCGCATCAGCGCGTCCATCCCACTGATGGAAGCAGAGGAACGCAAGCGTCTCGCCGAAAATATTCGCTCCGCCAGCACCAACCTGAACTCTGTCCTGGGACAATTGGAAAAGGGGCAGTAGTGGCCGGTGTAGTGCCTGACGTGCGGACCATCGCCGTCATCAGCGCTGGCCCGGTGGGCCGAGGCATCGCGCAGGTGGCGGCCAGGGGTGGCTATCGCACAATCTTGGAAGATTTGCTGCCCAACGCCCTGCGTCAGGCGGAGAGCGAAATTCGCATCCAGTTCGACCGAGCCGTACACTCAGGCGGGCTTTCCGCAGACGCCGCTCAGGGCGCGTTGTCCCGTCTGGAATTCGCGGGCACTGTCGAAGACGCGGCCCGGCAGGCCGACCTGGTGATCGAGGCTGTTCCGGAAGAATTGGAATCGAAGATCGAAATCTTCACCCTGCTCGATAAAATCTGCCGTCCGGGCACGATCCTGGCTTCCCATCTCTCCTCAATCAGCATCACCGAGATTTCCCGCGTCACCTATCGCGCCAGGAATTGTGTGGGCATGCGCTTTGCTGAACCGGTCGAGCGCGAGAAGAAGCTGGAAATCATTCGTGGTGTGGAGACCGATGAAGAGACTCTCGCAACGGCGGTGGCAGTGGGGCGTCGCATGGGGAAAGAGACAGTGGTGATCGAGGATATGACTGTGTAGCGCCGGCGTCGGCTGTCCCGAGGGTATCTTACCCTCGGAGGTTCCGGGACGGCGGCGCTACCAAGACCTTACTTGTTGATATCCTCCTTCGCCTCCAACCGCTTGGCGAACGCCTGTAACGGCTGTTTTTGCCCATCGGGAGCGCCTGCCACGGCGACGTTCATCTCTTTGGCCGCGTTCGCGAAGTCGCCCTGTGCGGAATACATGCGCGATAAGCCTACGTGCACGATCCATTGGTCAGGATTCTTCTTGGCGTTGTCGCGGTAGATGGCAAACGCGTCGGCCGGCTTGCCGTCGATCTGCAGCTGGCGGCCGTAGCTGTGGAGCTGGATGGCGTTAGCCATGGTGAGCGCCTTGTTTCGCGCCGTGGTGGCTTGGTCTTTCCGGCCCAAGGCGTCCAGAACTCGCGACTTGGTCATGAAATTGTCGTAGCGCTCCTCGTTCTGAATCGATTTGTCCGAATACTTCAGGGCTTCTTCGAGATCGATCTTCTCCTGGAGCAGATAGTTGGCCGCATCGTCCCATCCCTCCCATGAATACTGGGACAAACCGCGAAGCTGCTGGTGCAGGTTTTGCGCCACGATTTCGTGCGTATTCACGCCGACCTTAAAAGGGACGGCCACCTTCTCCCAACGCAGCGTGACCACGAAAGAATCCGGAGTTACATCATCGAAGTCATAGGTGAGCGCTTCGTGAAACTCCGCCGTCTGGGGTTTTACCGTGACCCGAAGTGCGTCCTCGGCCTGGTCGTAGGTGAAGCTGCCCCAGGATGTTGAATTCCTGGAGAAGATGACGGTCCACTCGTTTTCTCCTGGAATCATGTGCAGGCCGTAGCTTCCCTTGGGCAGCGGCTTTCCCTCGATGGTCACCGGATCGGTGAACTGGATCGTCGTGTTTTCGTTGGCTCCAGCACGCCAGACTTGGCCGTAGGGCACAACACCGCCCCAGATTTTCCGCTTGTTCACCACCGGACGGTGGTAGTTGATGGTGACATCGGTGATCCCAACGCGTTGCGTGACCACCGCATGCTGGCTGGGCCGTGGCAGGTCCAGTACGAACGATTGGGCCTGACCGTGAGACCCAAGCATCAGCAATGCTTCGATTACCAACAGAGTAGGTACTAGCAATTTGAACACGGTGCAAGCCTCCCCAATCCGTACTGTAGTTTTTGGAACTAAGCTGGGCCTGGGCGAATCAGAACGGTCGTTTAGACGCCGAGCCTCGCAGCTGGTTAGCATCGGCGGCCAAAGACGATATCGCTGTGTGCGCCAAAAAGAGGGCTAACCTTTTGTCCTGCAACACGGTCTAAAAGACTGCTGGCCAGAAGTTTGCGGGAACTTGCTGCCATCCCGCCGCGTACTAGACACGGAGGTCGTGCACAGGTCCGCTTGCACCTCAGCAGCTTTACGGAATTCGGGCAAGACGATAACCCTATGAACGTGCTTCTCGATATCGTTCGTCAGTCACTGGCCACGCTATGGGCGCACAAGCTGCGATCGTTCCTGACCATGTTTGGCATCGCTTGGGGCGTGGGCTCGCTGCTTCTGTTGGTAGGTTTGGGAGAGGGTTTCCGCAGCGGCCAGGTGCGGAACCTGGCGACTCTCGGTCAGGACATCATGTTCGTCTTTCCGGGGAGAATTCCGGCGGTAGCAGGGAACCTGCAGTCCGGCCAGACCTACCACTTTACCTACGAAGATTACCTCACCATCCGGAATGAGGCCCATACCTTGCGCTTCGTGTCTCCTGTGATTAACCGTGAGGACATCCGCGCGGTCAGCGACTACGGCTCGACCAACGGCCAGGTGTTTGGGGTGACGCCCGAATATAACCAGATCCGCACTGTGCCCTTGAGTACTGGCCGTTGGCTCAATGATGAGGACAACACCGAACACCGGCGGGTAGCAGTAGTCGGGTGGGAACTGCTAAAGAATGTTTTCCCCGGACGACCTGCCGTGGGCACAACCATGCTGCTGAACGGCATCCGCTTTGACGTGATCGGGGTGCTGGCCAAGGTCGGAAAAGACGGAAACAACGGGACCAATGCTCGCATCTTCGTTCCGGTTGAGACCATGCGCAACCTGTTTCCCCTGAAGCAGGAGAACTCCGAGAGCGCGCTTTCCTTCATCAACTACCGGCCGCTGATCAAAGCCGAGCACGCTCGTTCCAAAGAAGAAATTCACCAGATCATCGCCCGCCGCCACGGGTTCGATCCCAAGCTGGAAGATGCCTTCGAAGACTGGGACACGATTGAAAATTCGCAACGCGTGGACAAGATATTCGATGCCATGGACTATTTTCTCGGGGTAGTAGGATTCGTGACTCTGGCGCTGGGTGCAATCGGCATCGTCAACATCATGCTGGTCTCCGTGGCCGAGCGCACTCGGGAGATTGGCTTGCGCAAGGCTTTGGGCGCCACTTATCAAAATATTCTGACCCAGTTCTTCATTGAGGGCGCGTTCCTCACCATCTTCAGCGGTGGAATTGGCCTCTTGATCTCGACCGCATTCGTGACGGCGTTGGCCCAGTTGCCCGCTCCCCAGGGATTTGATACCCCGCGCATCGTGCCGATGTCCGCCGTTGCGGCCATCTTGTCCCTGGCGATTGCCGGCATCGTGGCTGGAATTTATCCCGCGCGGAAGGCCGCGCTGCTGGCTCCGGTCGAAGCCATGAGGCAGGAATAGTCGTGATCCACGAGCTTGGAACCCAGGCCTATAGCGCCCTGCGCCATAACAAGCGGCGCAGCATCCTCACCATGCTGGGCATGGCCTGGGGCATCGCCACGGTAGTGCTGCTTCTGGCTTATGGCGCCGGCTTCGAACGCGGTTTGTGGACAGCGTTCCGCTCCTTCGGCACCAACCTGGTCTTCGTGTTTCCCGGACGCACCTCGCACCAGGCGGGCGGCACCAAGGCGGGAAGCGAAGTCCGTCTCACGGTCAAGGACCTGGACTACATCCGCGACGAGGTGCCTCTGCTCAAGCGGCTCTCGCCTGAAGTGTTCAAGCAATGTACCGTGGCCTGGGGCACGCGCAGCGCCAGCTATGGCGTGAGCGGCGTCTACGCTGTGTATCCCCGCATGCGGCGCATGGAATTCGCGGAAGGAGGTCCGTTCGGCGAAGCCGAGGACTTCACCCACGTGCGCGTCGCTTTTATCGGAGCCGATGCCAGGAAGAAGCTTTTTTCCGGTCAGAATGCGATCGGCGAGAGCATCCGCGTGGACGGCATCTCTTACCACATCGTCGGCATATTGAAACACGTAATTAACAACGGCGACGACAACCTGAACGAGCACATCTACGTGCCCTTCAGCGCCATGAGCGATCTCAAAGACACCCACTACCTGAACTCGATCGTCATGGAATACGAGGGCGACAACGCCAAAGTGGTCAAGGCGCTGCGGCAATCGATGGCTTTCCATCATGGCTTCGATCCCAAGGACGAACGCGCGATCTTCCTGTTTGACGTGTTTTCTGACCTGCTCGACCTGCGAGTGATCACTACGGGGATCAAGATTCTTCTGGGCTTCATCGGTCTGCTCACACTGGGGATTGGTGGCGTGGGGCTGATGAACATCATGCTGGTGTCAGTGACTCAGCGGACGCGAGAAATCGGCGTGGAAAAGGCGCTGGGAGCGCACCGCTGGCACATCCTGTTCCAGTTCCTGGCGGAAGCCATGGTCATCACGGCGCTAGGTGGATTGCTGGGTGTGGCCTTCGCCTACCTGGTCTCCTGGTCCGTCCCTTCACTGACCCTGTGGAGCGCATTTCAGGAGGGCGCCGATGAAGGTGACATTCATCTGACCATTGACGCCGCCACGCTGATCTGGTCCACAGGCATTCTTAGCTTCGTGGGCATCGTCAGCGGCATGCTGCCCGCCATAAAAGCAGCAAAACTCGACCCCATCGAGGCGCTGAGATACGAGTAACCCAGAACTGAGATCGAAAAACTAAGAACCGGTCTTTAGAATCCCCTGAGTCCACCGTCCTTGACCTATCCATCTTCGGTTCAAAGCACATAACCACGACTCCCGTTAGAATTGTATGGTGACCGATGATGCCAACCCGCGGCTTGAACGCGTTCTGGCGCAATTGAGACTCTACGAGCACCCGCTGCTTGATTTCTCAGCCCGCGCCAAGGGCGAGGCTGTGGAAGTCGTCATCCAGTTCAGGAACCCCCCGGTTCCAGTGCATGCTTATTACTTCGAGCTTCATCCCCGAGACCTCGATCACCCTCAATTCGAGTGGGGATTCCAGCGCCAACTCTATGACTGTCTACACGACTACCTGGTTGAAATGTTCATCCGCACGCCCCAGGACCGGGCCGAGCGCCAACGGACAGGCTTGTGAGCCTGCGCCACATCATCGAACAGGAAATCCGCGAGCGCGCACCCATTCCGTTTTCGCGTTACATGGAGCTGTGCCTGTACCATCCCGAACTGGGATACTACTCGCGTAACGCCGAGCAGTTTGGTAAGGCTGGAGATTTTTATACCTCGAGTGACGTACACGCCGTCTTTGGACGCCTGCTGGCCCGCCAGTTCGAAGAAATCTGGAGGGCAATCGGATCGCCCGCCCAAATCGAAATTTTGGAACTCGGTCCCGGCCGCGGATTATTTGCGGAGGACGTGCTTGCCTGGTCGGAGAAGAAGTTTCCCGGGTTTTTCCACGCTCTGCACTACTCGCTGGCGGAACGCTCGCCTAAATTGCGGGACCGACTTCGGGGAGTGCTCGCCCGGTTTCTCGAAAGTGGTATAGCGTCCTCTGTCTCTGAAAGCGCCGCCGAGAAGGATGTCCATCGGAGGCTGAAGCCCTGGTTCTCGGATACGCCGGACGGCACGGCTAAAGCCGGGATCTCCCGCGATGCTGCTGACGGTTTCTACACCACAGGGGAGAAGACTCGGGAGGGCACGAATACAGTCGTACTAAACGATGCCATGGACGAGCGGGCCTTGGCCCCTGAGGTTCCGGTCATCGTTTTCGCCAATGAATTTTTCGATGCTCTTCCAGTAGAGATTCTCAGCCAACAGGGAGCGCTTCGCGTCTCCACTAAAGACTGCCGCTTCGTCGAAATCTGGGTGCCGCCGTCCGCGGAAGAATTGGAATTTGTCGACCGCTACGGCGTGCACCCCGAGCCGGGAGAACGCATCGAACTCCCACTACTCGCAAATCAGTACATGGCGCGCCTTGCCGCATCGATGCACACGGGTATCGTCATCGCGGTTGACTATGGCTATACCCGCCAGGAGCAGCTTGCCGGCCGCCACCGCGGAACTCTCATGGCATATCGTCAGCACTCCGCCACTCCGAATCCTTACGCAGCACCGGGTGAGCAGGACCTCACGGCGCACGTGAACTTCACCGCTCTCTCCCAAGCGGCGAAAGAAAACGGCATGCAAACGCAACCCCTACTCACTCAGTCACAATTCCTTATGGGAATCGGAGAGGCCAATCAATTTGCCGACGCCTTCGAAGACTGCCGCCTGCCGCAAGAGCGTGCCAAAGTCGCCCTGCAACTCAAACACCTGGTAACTCCTGCTGGCCTGGGCGAAAGTTTCCACGTTCTGGTGGCAGCGAAGGGCCTCGCGCCGCAGCACGTGGAAGGATTGAGCGGGCTATCGTTCGCGAAGAGCAGGCTCTAGGAATGGCATGAGCGGAGATTCTCTCGCGAATAAGAATCTTTCATGCGACGAATATGGTTCCGGGGGTCGGGTCTGAACATCTATGAGGCTATCGCGCGCAGAACCAGGGCAGCATCGGAGGAGATGAAAAATGGATAGTGAAGCGCGACCTGCTTACTGGAAAATCCTGCTGGCGTTCGCCGTGATCTACTTCGTCTGGGGATCGACCTTCCTGGCGATCCGGATCGGGGTCCATGAAGTGCCGCCGTTCCTGTTGGCGGCTCTCCGCTTTTTCACCGCCGGACTCGTCATGTATGCGTGGCTGCGGCTGAAGGGCACCCCGGTTCCAAGCCCACGAGAGTGGGTCGCTGCCTCAGCGCTCGGGGCGCTCATCTTCGTGCTCGACTACGGCTGCTTGTTTTGGGCGGAACAGCGCATTCCTTCCGGAGTTACGGCGGTGGTGCTGGCCACCATCCCCGTATTCATCGCGCTTCTGGAAATCATCTTCCTGCGCACACAAAAGCTCACCGTCAGGCTCGGACTGGCGCTCATCGTCGGCATCTGCGGCGTAGCGGTACTGGTGAACCGATCTTTTTCTTTGGGCGAGGCTCCCATCCATCGGGCAGGTGCGATCGCCTTACTCGTTGCTTCCGCCACCTGGTCGATCGCGACGATCCTCACCCGCCGCGTTCCGCTTCCGGCGTCGAAGGCGATGAGCGCGGCCGCACAGATGCTCACCGGTGGAGCTCTGCTCTTCGTGCTGGCAGCAGTATCGAAGGAGTTCGCCGGATTCCACATGGGGGCGGTTTCCTGGAGCGCCTGGTTCGCGCTGGTCTATCTCATCATTGCGGGTTCGATTGTCGGCTTCACGGCTTACGTGTGGTTGCTGCACTACGAGTCGCCCACGAAGGTAGGCACTTACGCTTACGTGAACCCGGTCGTCGCGGTGGGCTTGGGATATTTTGTCGGCGGGGAAGCAGTGGGCACGCGCACTCTGCTGGGGACGCTGCTGGTCCTGGCGAGTGTGATCACGATCACAACTACGCCAAAGAAGCGCCCGGAACTCGATTCAAGCTCCGCTGGAAGCCAGCTCATTGAAAACGCGGGTCAAACATCTGTTTGAGATGTATATACTAATGTATATACTTAAGCATTAGCAGGCGGTCTCCATGCCAGTCATTCGGGCGCAACTCGTCAAGTGGGGAAACAGTCAAGCGGTCCGTATTCCTAAAACCGTGATTGAGCAAGCTCGACTGCAGGAGGGCGACGAGCTCGAAATCCAGGTTTACGAAGGCCGCATCATGCTTGAGCCGCTGAACCCGAAACCGACGCTGGAATCCCTGGTTGCGGGCATCACCCCGGAGAATCGGTACGAGGAACAGGACTGGGGTAAGCCGGTCGGCAAAGAGGTATGGTAGCAGCCGCCTACGTTCCCGATGTCGGGGACATCATCAAGATAAATTTGGACCCGCGCACAGGGCACGAACCAGGCGGTTGGCGTCCCGCTCTCGTTCTATCTCCCAAAATCTACAACGGAAAAACCGGACTCGCACTAGTGGTTCCTATTACCAATCAAGCCAAAGGCTACCCTTTCGAGGTTCCACTTCCCAGTCGGATCAAGACTACGGGCGTCGTTCTCGCCGACGCGATCAAGAACGTTGACTGGCGGGCGCGCAACGCCAAATACGCCGACACAGCTCCGGTCGAGGTTATGAAGGCGGTGCAGGCGCGATTGATAGCGCTGCTGGGGCTTGCGGAGTCATAATCGACTAAGTCCGTCATCTTCTCCAGTCGCGGTATCACCGTGGGCGTCTCGCATTCGGCTCGATCCCCTCCCATATTTCATTCACCCGAAGGCCTGGACATAACAAGCAAGATCTATCTTGTGGGACTCTGGGTTGGCCAATATTATTTGGAATCATGACCGAAGATCAGATCAGGAAACTGCGTGGTCACTACCATTCTCTACTGTCGCTCCAGCCGGTATTCGAGAGCGCGAGTGCCAAAGGTACATATAGGGAGAATTACGCGGTCGACGTATTGAATGATGAGATTCAGCTGATACGAAGTGCATTTCCGGAGCTGCTTCCAGATTTCAACGCGCACAGATTGTTTTCTCACGAAGATTCTTCTGGCAACAAATAGTACAGCGTCATGATGTCCGCGCATATCTGCACTCTGCGATAGGGAAGCTCAAAGTCGCTATTGACGTTCCTCAAGATACGCCCGTCACACAACACAAGGAATTCTCATTCCTCAAAGACGTCGAGCTTCGAAATGTGCTCGAACGGGACTACCAAGAGCTTCGCGAGCATACATAGCAGAGTGTTGGAAGGCTGTTCTAATACTCTCAGGGGGTGCCATAGAGGGGATGCTCGCTGACCAGCTGCCCAGTCGATCCTTCGAGCGCTATTGCGTCCCGTAAAGCATCCAGAAACCTGACATCGTCAGTTGGGACTTGGCTGACCTGATAGTCTTAATCTTGGCTTGTCACCGCCGGCGTAGAGAAGCTTTCCCATTCGGTCCGAAGCTATCGCAACTTAATTCACCCCGGTGACGAGGTACGAACCAAGCTAAAGTTTGATGCAGAGGAAGCGAAAATCGCTTTGGAAGTTCTTCACATCGTATATCGTGACACAGCGACTAGCGTGATCAGACAACGATGCCTTCGGCTGCGACCTCAGCACCAAGCCAGCCGATGTCGTCTGGCCAGCCTGGTTCCCGTTATGGCCGGGTCATCCTCTCCGGCTTCATCAACTGATCGAACTCCTCGCCGGTAAGATACCCAAGCGTCAACGCGGCCTCGCGCAGGCTGCTGTGTTCGACGTGGGCAGTGTGGGCGATCTTGGCTGCTTTGTCGTATCCAATCTTTGGGGTCAGCGCGGTCACCAGCATCAGGGAGTTCTTCAGGTGTGCGTCTACTTTGGCGCGATCGACCTCGATGCCCTTGAGCATGTACTCGACGTAGCCGTGGCAGGCGTCCGTGATCAACGTTACGGAGTGCAGGAAGTTGTAGATGATCACCGGCTTATAGACATTCAGCTGGAAGTTGCCTTGCGAGCCGGCGAATCCGACCGCAGCCGTTGCGCCATGGACTTGCACGCACACCAGGGTCATGGCTTCGCACTGCGTGGGGTTCACCTTGCCTGGCATGATCGAAGACCCGGGTTCGTTCTCCGGGATGGTGAGTTCACCCAGGCCCGAACGCGGACCCGAAGCCAGCCAGCGGATGTCGTTCGAAATCTTCATGAGCGAAGCGGCCAGCGTTTCCATCGCGCCCTGGGCAAAGACGATTTCGTCGTGCGCAGAAAGCGCAGCGAATTTGTTGGGATGGGAGCGGAAGGGAAGTCCCGTCAGGTGAGCGATCTTTGCAGCGGCCCGCTCCGCAAATTCCGGATGCGCGTTGAGCCCGGTGCCCACCGCGGTGCCGCCGATGGCGAGGTCGTAAAGGCCGTCGAGCGAAAGCTCCAGGCGGTTGATGTCGCGCTCCAGCAGACTGGCCCAGCCGCCGAATTCCTGTCCGAAAGTCAGGGGGACGGCATCCTGCAAGTGAGTGCGCCCAATCTTGACTACGCCGCTGAACTCTTTTGCCTTGGATCGAATCGCGTCGTGCACGGTCTGGACAGCGGGAATCAGCGCGCTCTTCACCCGCTCCGCGGCGGCGATATGCATCGCCGTGGGGAAAGTGTCGTTCGACGACTGCGACATGTTGACGTCGTCGTTGGGATGAATCGGCTTCTTCGATCCCAGTTCGCCGCCCGCCAGCTCGATGGCGCGGTTGGCGATGACCTCGTTGACGTTCATGTTGGTCTGGGTGCCGCTGCCGGTCTGCCAGATACGCAGGGGAAACTGGTCATTGAATTTGCCGGCGATGACTTCATCGGTAGCCTGCACGATGATCTTGGCTTTGTCGGCGGGAAGCTTGCCCAGGTCCTGGTTCACCAGCGCACAGGCCTTCTTGAGGATGCCAAAGGCGCGGATCAGCTCCGGCGGCATGGTGTCGCGGCCAATATTGAAATGCAAGAGCGAGCGCTGCGTCTGCGCTCCCCAGTAAACGTCGGCCGGGACCTCGATTTGTCCCATGCTGTCGGATTCAGTACGAGTCTTCGGTTTCGCGGGCGCTGCCATGTGTGTTCCCGATGAGTCCGTGAGGATTAAAGCAACCGGGCATTATAGCGCGGGCGAGAGACCGGGCCGTGGAGCAGTTACGGTTCCTGTGCGCACTTTGGGGCGCCTTCGCGACCTTTGCGGTCAAGATCTTCAACCGCAAAGGTCTCGCAAAGGGGCGCGAAGGGCCTACTTCCAGAGGCTACTTCGTCCCTATCACCACACTGAAAAATGTCGGCGGGAGAGGGTGCAATTCACTGCGGCTAAATCCCGACTTCTGGAGCATCTGCTGAAACTCTTTGAACGTGTAGGCGTCGCCACCAGGTGTTCCCGCCAGCATGATCAGGCTAAAGGTTGCTGGTATCGGTGGTGAGACGCGATCCTCGTTGGGCACGAACTCCAGAAGCACGGCCCGCGCGCCCGGCTTCAGCGCTTTTTGCACCTTCCGCAGCAGGTTCTCGCAAGCGCTTGGATCAAAATGATGCAGAAAGTTGACAATGAGCGCGAGATCATAGTCCTGGCCATACTCCACGTCGAAGGCGCTGCCCGGGATGGTGTGATAACGTGCGGCCACTCCCGCCTTAGTGGCATTCTCCCGGGCCACCTCAAGTACGTTCGGCCAGTCCACGGCCCACACTTCAGCATTCGGGTTGTGCCGCGCCACCGCGATGTCATAGAGTCCATGCCCGACCGCCAGGCTCAGCACTTTCCACTTGCGGCCTCCTTCCGCTTTGAGCATTTTGGCGAGCAACTCTGCTGGCATGGTCATCATGGGGGCCATGCCGCGTGCAAACTCAACCCACATCGGGTTCTCCGGGGTCAGGCTATGCTGTTCGCTCACAGTTCCGCCCTTGCGCACGATCTCAGTGAGATGCTTGTAGGTCTCCATGGTCTTGGGCATATTCAGAAATCGCAGTGCGCCCCCGAGATAGGCGGGGGAACGCTGGTCCAGAAACACGAACGAATCGCGGGTCAGGCGGTAGCGGTTGCCTTCCTTGGTCAGAAATCCGTTGACCACCAGAAAGTCGCAGAGGATACGGATGCCGCGTACAGACGCTTTGCATCTGGGCGCAAGGTCTTCGGATGTTTGTTTGCCCTCCGCGATGGCCGTGAACAGCTCAAGCTCGATAGCGGATCTGAGAGCTTCGGTCTTCTGAAAAGCGTTCGCCGTCTCGAAAAATAATTGTGGCGAGGGCGGTGGACCAACCTGTGCTCCAGACATGCCATGACCTCCGGGTATGGTGTGATCAGGATTTCGGATATCTTACAGTGAAAAGCTTAGCCCGAACTGGGTTGCGAGATCAGGATTCCGCCTCGTCTGCGTGCTAGAATCCTTAGCTCCGAGAGGCCCGTGTCTGTGCCGGCCGCTCGTGAGAGCCCCAACTCTTTCCCAGCAGGGATAATTATTTGGTGACCAAACAGATTTCCGGCCCCGCCCAACAGATCCCCGACACCCTTCCGCGCCCGCAGGTCACAAGCGAATCAGACACCTCTGCCGATGTGGTCGTGATCGGCGCCGGCCCCACCGGACTTGCCTGCGCCATCGAAGCCCAGCGCGTGGGCTTCAGGACCATGGCGATTGACAAGGGATGCGTGGTGAATTCCATCTACAACTATCCCGCCAACATGTCGTTCTTCACCACTCCTGAGCTGCTGGAAATCGGCGACATTCCCTTCAGCACCGCCCATCAGAAGCCCACCCGAGAGGAGGCGCTCGAATACTACCGCAAGGTAGCCGAGCACTACCACCTTGATATCCGCCAGTATCAGTGGGTCAAGACGGTGACCGGGATTGACAATGATTTTCAGATCACGGCGACCGACAGCCTGGGCCGAATTTACGACTACCGTACCCGCAAGCTGATTGTTTCAACGGGTTACTATGATCTGTCCAACCCGCTGAATATTCCTGGCGAAGATCTCTCCAAAGTTTTCCACTACTATCGCGAACCGCATCCGTTTTTCGACATGGACGTGGTGGTCATCGGAGGCAAGAACTCCGCTGCCATCTCCGCGCTCGATCTCTGGCGGCACGGCGCGCGCGTAACCCTGGTGCATCGAGGCTCAAAATTGCATAGCCACGTCAAGTATTGGATTTTGCCGGACATTGAGAATCGCATCAAGAGCCGCGAAATCGCGGCCTACTTCGGCAGCACAGTGGTGGAGATCGACATTGACTATGTCAATCTTGAAACGCCGGAAGGACCGGTCCGCCTGAAGAACGATTTTGTCTTCGCCATGACGGGTTACCATCCCGACTATGATTTCCTGCGTTCGATGGGCATCGAACTTTCCCCCGAACAGTGCCGTCCCGTGTGTGATCCGCTAACCTTGGAGAGCAATGTGCCGGGGATTTATGTAGCGGGAGTGATCGTGGCGGGGTCAAGAACAAATGAAATATTCATCGAAAACGGAAGGTTTCACGGGAAGCAGATAGCCGCTCATTTGAAACAGAGCCTTTCCGGCACCTAGCAGGAAGTAACCGTACTCCAGGGCGAGCCTAGGTCAGCGTTACCAACTCCTCTCCCAGTTGCTGATTGATTAATCGCGCTACCAGCACTTTGAGTTTTTCTCCAGTCTTGGACAACACAAAATCCTGATCCGGGTCCGACCAATCCAGCTTGAAACTCGTGGCCAGGGCGGAAATCCAGATTTGTCGCACTGGAGCATTGGGTGAAATGACGAACTTGCTGCGGTCCTCGAATGAAACATGCAGCGCGCCGGACTGGTCCTCCACTTCGATGTCGGACGACTCTTCGGCTTGCACAAGAGCCTTCTTCAATGATTCGAGCGCGGCATCGGCCCGCTTGCGAAAATCGTTTTCATCAAGCATGCGTAGATTATAGTCGTTAGTCGGATTTCGGACTTCCGACCTCAGACCCCAGACTTCAAACCCGGCTGCGTGCCATTTTGGGTTTGAGCAGAGGTCCGAGGTCTGAGGTCCGAGGCCCGACGCGGCCAGCGGCTAACGACCAACGACCAACATGGACCCGCAACCGGAGCGCGCATCCACGTCGATCTCGCTGTCCGCGTATCTGCGGTTGGTACGCCACAACCGCAACTTCCGCCGGCTTTGGCTGGCGCAGATCGTGAGTGAGATCGGCGACTGGTTTTACACCCTGGCAATCTACAGTCTGCTGCTGCAACTGACTGGCCGGGCGAGCTCGGTGGCGTTGGCTTTGATACTGCAGGTTCTTCCCCAGACTTTCATTGGTCCTGTCGCCGGTGTGGTCAATGATCGTGTACGCCGCAAACGAGTCATGATCACAGCCGATCTGGCGCGGATGGTCATCGTGTTCGCCATGCTGCTGGTGCGCTCCCGCTCGACGGTGTGGCTGGTCTATCCGTTATTGCTGCTTGAGACTTTGATGGCCGCGTTTTTCGAGCCGGCCCGCACTGCAGTGGTTCCGAATATCACCGCCCGCGAAGACGCGCTCGTGGCCAACACTCTTTCCTCGGCGACGTGGTCGGTAAATTTGCTGATCGGCGCGTCCGTCGGAGGAGTCGTGGCCGCGTTGCTGGGACGCGACGCTGTGTTCGTGCTCAACGCGTTGTCATTTCTGGCATCGGCGATCCTTATTCGCGGAATGAGTTTTGCGGAACCTCATGCCAAGGCGGCGTCGCCGTTGCGCGTCCGTGACGCGATTGATCTTTCGCCGGTGGTGGAGGGCATACGCTATGTTCGTCAGGATCGCGGATTGTTCGCTGCCGTATTTGCCAAGGCCGGCGAGCTCATGATCGGCCCCAGTTGGGTGCTCTTTACCGTCATGGGACACCAGTATTTCCACGTGCACCTGCGTGGGATCGATCCGCAACGAGGTGCCATGCTGGGCATGAGCCTGCTGCTGGGAGCCCGCGGCATGGGCGCCGTAGTGGGCCCGCTGTTCTCTGCCCGCTGGGCGGGCCACTCTGACAAGCGACTGCGGCTGGGCATTCTCCTGGGCTATCTCACGATCGGAGTGGGATACTTCGGCCTGGGCATGGCGCCGAACGTGTGGGTGGCGTGCCTGTGGATCATCCTGGCCCATTGCGGAGGATCAACGGTGTGGGTGTTTTCCACCACGTTGTTGCAGTTCAATACTGACGATCGCTTCCGCGGTCGCGTCTTCTCCGCCGATCTCGGTTTCTCTATGCTCACCATTGCCATCGGCGCTTACCTCTGCGGATACTTTCTTGATCGGGGAGTATCGGCGCGAGTAGTGGCCTCAACAACCGGGCTTCTCATGATTCTGCCGGTGTTGCTGTGGGCCTGGGCCACGAGACGTGGAAGGGCAACCGCAGTCTCGGCCGAAGTTGGCTAATGCCGGGAGCCAGCACCGGCTGTGTGGGGACGGGTCTCTGACCCGTCCTGGCCGAGCAGGGCTCGGCAAGCTCTGTTTTGGGGAGGCGACAAAGTGATGAATTGGGAATCAAACTGAGGCTGGCAGCCGGACCGCCGAGGGGCGACCGTCCCCACATGGTCTATGCCTCTACGCCGGGTACAGCTGATCAATCTTGGCTGCCATAATGAAATCGCTATGAGTCAGTCCATCAATCTTGTGCGTCCACAAGGTAATTTCCGCTTTGCCCCAGGCCAGTAGGATGTCGGGATGGTGCCCCTGATGCTCTGCGATCTCTCCCACCCGGTTCACAAAGTCGAGCGCCTGCTTGAAATCGGGGAAGGTAAACGTGCGCGTGATGTGGTGTTCGTTGACCGCCTTCCACTGCGGGACTAGCTGCTGGATACGTCGCAGTTCCACTCCCTTCATCGGAGGCACACCCCCGCGGCAGGGGACGCAGTTTTGGCTGGCAAGATCTTCGGGCATGGCTGATTCCCTTTCTTATTGCGGCGGCCGCATGTCCACCTGATTGACCGGACATTCTCGCACGCTCCGGGTGCAGCTCTGGTACTGGAGGTTCTTATCCACGCAGACCTCCACGCTGACCAACTCCGCGGCATGACAGGAGATGCGGAACGCCTGCGGTGGAGCGTGGTTCGCATCGGCAAAACTCTTTTCCAAATCCGGCACGCTGAGCTGTTGCTCGTGGTCAAGCTTTGAATATTGTTCCGGCACATGCACATTTCTGAATGCCTGCTCGGCCTTGGCGAAGTAATCCTGGGCCGAAAGGCCGCTGCAGGTGCCATGTTCCTGCCACTCATGCTGGATCAGCCCGCGGCTGGGCATGAAGTTGAGCATATGGCCGACGGTGGCGGATCCCACAGGAGAGGCTGTCGAGCAGGACATGGGCGGTGCTCCGCTGTTGGCTTGTGGCCATAGTCCGTGCAGCACGAACGCGGTGTGTCCGCCAATCCTGCACTCGCTGGAATGGTCATTGGGATGACCGGCGCAGTAGTTGGGAGCCCAGGAAAGCGCCAGCAGGTAATAGTCGAAATTGCCGCTTGATGGGGAATCGTCGTTATGGCGATGGTGATGCTTCGCAAAGGCGAACGGAGTCAGGTAGAAAAGCGTGCCAAGCAAAGCCGATATGACGACGCCTTTTATACGCATGGGTCTGGAAGAGGGATACATTTCAGTGTCGACGGTCGAGGCTCCCACCTTTGCGCCCAAAAGCGCGCAAAGATGGGGCACCCATGGCTCGCACCCATGGCTCGCACCCATGGCTCGGTGACGGCTGCCTTAGAACGGAATATCTTCATCGCTAATGGGCGATGAAGCTGCCGCCGGTTCGGCTTCCGGCGTGCGCTGGTCGGTGTTTCCACCAGCTGCCGCGCCGCGCGAACTTCCCGCGAAATCTCCGCCGCCTGCGCCTTCGCCACGCCCGCCCAGCAGAATCAGGTCGCTGGCCACGACTTCCGTCATGTACTTCTTCTGATTGGTCTGTTTGTCGTCCCAGGAGCGGGTTTGCAGACGGCCTTCGATGTACACCTTGCCGCCCTTCTTCAGGTACTCGCCGGCAATCTCAGCCAGACGCTGCCAGAGCACGACGTTGTGCCACTCGGTGCGGTCCTGCCATTCGCCGTTCTTGTCCTTGAAGCGCTCGTTGGTGGCGAGAGCGATCTTCGCCACGGCCGTGCCGCTGGGGGTGAACTTTACCTCGGGATCTTTGCCCAGGTTGCCGATAAGCATGACGCGGTTAAGACTTTTGCCTGCCATAAATGCTGCTCCTTCCACCCCTTTTGTTTGGGCATCAACCAGGGAGCCGGGAAAATAAAACGGAATTCAAGGGGCTGGAACGCCACTATACCAGAATCCCGGCAGAGCGATGTGACGAATGAACAGCGGACGTCAGGCGTAGGACGTCGGACCTCAGTCCGGCGGGCGGCGTTTTGGGCTGCAAGTCGAGGTCTGACGTCCGAGGTCCGACGCTGCCCTTGGGTTATAATGTGGACGATGCCTGAAGAACCGCTCAGGGGAATCGTCGGGATGGTGCCCGACGAGTTCAAACACGAACCCAGGTCCAAGGGTCTGCTTACTCCGCGCAAAAAAAAACCCAAAGAGTTGGCGGTAATCACCGAATGTTGCACCGGCTGCGCCGGTTCACCCGCGTGCGTGGAATATTGTCCCGTCGAAGACTGCATGTTCTGGGTGCCTGACGAGGACAACTCTCCCTTCGGCCGCATCCAGGTCGACCCCATTCTCTGCATTGGCTGTAACAAATGCACCAGCAAGGGTCCGGATGGTTCCTTCCTTGACGGCTGTCCCTGGGATGCAATCGTGATGGTGGACACGGCCGAGATCGAAAAAGAAGTCGGGGTCATGCCGTTATGACCGGCACGTTCTTTGGGCCACACACTGCGAACCGAGAACTAAGAAGAAATACCGGCTGAACCCGAGTCGGTTGCCCAAGTTCGCAGGAATTGCTGATTTCCACCATATCCAGCCCGGGAAAAAAGAGCTAACAACTAACCTACTTCGCCCGTTCCCGTATCGCTTGCTCTGTTGCCACCGCCTGTTGGCGCACGTGGTCGGGAATCTCCGGCAACTCCCGTTCGTAGGGGCGGACCGCAGGAATATCTTCCGGCTGGCCGACCAGGTAGAGCGCGCGCAGAGCTTCCCAGACCTCGTCTGTTCCCGTATCAAGGGCTGCGATTTCGTGTCCGGCGGCGACGGTTTGCCCGGGCTGCACCGACATCTCGCGCAGCCGGCCGCTTATCGGCGAGCGCACTTCGACGGTTTGTCCTCCGGACGCAATCTTGGCGATGATTCCGCCCTGATGGATCGGGGTCCCCAGCGTACTGAAATCGGTGATCTTTCCGGCCTGGGGCGCGGTGACCTTTGCGGGCCGCAACAGAGCGACAATATGCGGCCTCCCGGTGGCATCGCCGAAACGGACCAGCGACAGGGCCGCGTTGCCCCGGACCATGAGGGAAGGATCGCTCAGCATTTTCAAGAGCGCTCCGTGAAATCCTGCGACGGCGGCGTCTTTGCTGCTGACATCCTGGCCCATGACCCAGGCATCGGTGTTGCGGACTTCCTCAATCGGGTAGGAGGCGAGGCGGACCACATCCGGGTACCAGCGCGTGACACTCGGGTCATGACGCGTCACCCGCTCGCCGATCTGCACCAGGGCGTGCTGGATGTGACGCGGTTTCTTGTCGTCCTGCAGGTACTCGCCGAGCTGCTTGTCCGAAAGCTGCCGCCCGAACCAGGTGTTCCACCAGAACAGAAACGGCATAAGAACAATCAACCAGCCCGTGGCGAAAAAAAACAGCCGGTTGCGAGTGGACATCCGCGACTTGGCCGGCGACGAAACCGGCTCGTCGGCTAAGGCCGATGCTTCGGGAGCAGAATCTGGAACAGCCGACATAAGATTTCCGGGTGGAAATATATCAGATCACGGGTACGGTGTTCGTGCGTCAGTCCACTACGTCTGCATCCAGCACGCGGTCCTGCTCCAGATAATGCGAGACAGCATATTGCGCCAGCAATGGTGTTTCCAGCCGGATTTCCGCGCCCATCCACTCGCCTTTGGCATGCGGCTGATTGGCGGCGTGTTTGCAGGTCCCACTGGATCCGAATTTCGGACCAACAGCGGCGCTCTGGATTTCGTCAAACTGGCGCAGGTTGCGCCAGGCCTCGTCTCCGACGGTGCCGGAGACATCGATTTTGAGCTTCACGATAGCCATACTGCCCATCTCACCACGGAGACACAGAGAAAAATGAAAAGGAGATCTCTGGGTCTCGGCGCCTCCCTGGTAAACGCACTCAGTCAAGCAGCAAACAAGTGATACAACATCACGTAGATCACCACCCCCGTTACCGATACATACAGCCAGAGTGGAAATGTCCAGCGCGCGATCTTACGGTGCCGGTCGAAACGCTCTCGCAGTGCGCGGCTCAGCGTAATAATCACCAGCGGCACAATGACCACTGCCAATATGGTGTGCGAAATCAGAATGGTGAAATAAACCGGGCGCGACCAGCCTTGTCCCTGAAAGTGCACCGAGCCGACGTGCGCGTGGTAGTACAGGTACGAAGTTAGAAACAGGGCAGACGAAATCAGCGCGGTGATCATTACCGCGCGATGCGCGGCCATGCGCCCCCGTTTAATGTAACTGCGTCCTACCAGAAGCAGCACCGCGCTGGTGCCATTGAGCGCCGCGTCAATCACGGGATAAATGGCGTATGGTGCGGGGACTTGCATCATGCCGCCGGTTTCGTGGTACGTCGACTCACCATGATGAAGGAGAGGCCGAACATGAACGCGGAGAACAGCACCAGCGTCGCTAGCGACGAGGCCAGAGGAAACTCTGCCAGGTTGCCGGGATACAATACGTCGCGCAACGCCTCAACCCCGTAGGTGAGAGGGTTGATTCGTATAAGGAATCGAATCCAGGCGGACGCGCCCGCCAGCGGAAACATCGCCCCCGAGAGCAGCCAAAGGGGTATGAGGAACAGGTTAATGATGGCATGGAAGGCCTGTGTCGAATCCATGGACCAGGCGATCGTGAATCCCAACGCGGTCAGCGCAAACGAGACCAGGAAAACCGTCAGCACGACCAGGAGGAATCCCGCCAAATTAAGATGCACCCCGACCAGCGGGGCGAAAGCAAGAAAGATCAGGCCCTGAATCGCTGATAGCGTCGTTCCGCCCAGCACCTTGCCCAGCACAATCGCAGCTCGCGGCACCGGAGCCACCAGCACCGACAGTAGAAAGCCCTCTTTGCGATCTTCGATGACCGACATCATGGTGAAGATCGAAGTGAACAGCACAATCATGATCAGCGCGCCCGGATAAAAATAATCCAGATAGTGCTGCTGACCGGCCGCGTCACCCGAACGAAACGAACTGCCAAAGCCTGACCCGATGACCACCCAGAACAGCAGCGGCGATGCGATCACTCCCACTACGCGAGCACGCTGGCGATAGAAACGGACCAACTCCCGCCACCAAAGCGTAAATGCAGGCAGCAGAACGCCAGCCCGGGGAAGAGGATTCGCCTGAAAAGCTGCACTCGGGGTCGCCACATCAGCTCGATTTCTGCGCCTGCGGCGCCCTCTTCAAGGTGAACTTCTTGCGTGCTTCCATCAATGCGTTCAGGAAAAGTATGCCGGAAAGCGCCAGCAGAATGATGCTCATGAAAAGACCATCCACCGTGGTGATCATTCCTTTCTGGACCGTCCAGGCAATTCCTGCCAGCGGAACCAGTCCGAGGACAACCGAAAGCACGAGCATCATAGGCAAGCTCCTGGTGGCGCCGGCGTCCCGCCGGCTGTCCGGCGGGCGTCTCGCCCGCCGCTTAAACTAGAGCAATCCGTCGCCAGCAAAGTTAGGACTTCTTCTCTTCTCCATCGGGCGGCGAGACGCCGCCTCGACAGTCGGCCGAACGCTGGCGCTACGAAGGTCGTTCGGCATCTTCAGTCCAGAACTTGTGGCCGGTGCGATGGATGAAAACATCTTCCAGCGCCGGCTTGCTCACGGAAATGGATTCGATCTCGCCGGGAAAGGCCTCGACCACGTCGGTGATGAAACGGTGGCCACTTTCCTGCTCTATCCGAACCTGACCCCCGAGCACCTTCGCATCCACGTTGAAACGAGCGCGAATGCGCTCTACCATGGATTCCGCGTCCCGGGCATCGAGCAAAATCACGTCGCCGCCGATTTCACGCTTCAGCTCGCCGGGAGTTCCGAGCGCTACCAGCTTTCCCTCGTTGAGGATGGCGAGACGGTCGCAGCGCTCCGCCTCTTCCATCAGGTGCGTGGTCACAATCACTGTGACTTTTTCTTCGTCCCGCAGTATCTGGAGATACTGCCACAGGTCGCGACGTGCGCCCGGGTCAAGCCCGGTGGTGGGTTCATCGAGCAGAAGAACCGCAGGATGGTGGAGCAGGCCCTTGGCCAGTTCCAATCGGCGCTGCATCCCGCCGGAAAAGGTCTCGGCTTTTTCGTGGGCGCGATCCGACAGTCCGACCCTGGCCAGCATCTCGGTAATGCGCGATTTCAGCGCAGCCCCGCGCAATCCGTAGAGATGGCCCTGGTGCCATAGATTCTCAGCCGCGGTCAATTTCAGGTCAATACTCTGGGCCTGGAACACCACCCCGATCTGACGGCGTAACTGGTTGGGCTCTTTGGCGGCATCAAATCCCCTAATGACGGCGCGGCCACCGCCCGCAACCATGAGGGTCGAAAGGATGCGGAACATGGTCGTCTTGCCGCTGCCGTTGGGCCCGAGCAGTCCGAATAGTTCAGCGGGGCGGACGTCGAACGAAACTCCATTCAGGGCGGTGCGACCGTCGTAGCAGTGGACGAGATCCTGTACTGAGATAACAGTAGGTGGCGGCGCGGCATTATTTTGCGAGTCGAGCGCGACGTAATCGGGGGCTTTGGAGACCACAGGGTATTTTATCCGGAACTGCCGGGCTGTGCTTGGTCTGGACGCGCGCCTGTGGGTCCCGGAAGGCCCTGGGTCATGACCTTGTGTTGAGCATCATCAGCACGAACAGCAGCGGCAAATACAATACCGTAGCCTGCAGGAGCTGCCGTGCCCGCTGCTTTGACCGCGCCGTATTGGGCGCCATTTCCAAGGTGGCCAGCCGCCAGCCGAAATAGAGCAGCGCAACTCCAAGCGCCAAGGCTCCAGCGAAATATAGCTTCCCGGACATACCCAGAAAAGTGGGCAGCAGGCTGATGGGAATCAGCGCCACCGAATACAGAAGGATCTGCCGGCCCGTGGACCTGCCGTCCGGTTCCACCACCGGCAGCAGGCGAATTCCGCCATCCTCGTAATCCTGGCGATAGAGCCATGCGATGGAATAAAAGTGAGGGAACTGCCAGAAGAATGTGATGGCAAACATCACCAGCGCGCCCCAATCCAGCCGTCCCCGTGCTGCGGTCCAGCCCAGAACGCCCGGCATGGCTCCCGGGAAAGCGCCGACAAAAGTGCAAATAGGGTGAACCTTCTTCAACGGGGTATAGGCCCCGAGGTAGACCGCCGACGTAGCCAGCGCCAGCCATGCGGTCAACCCATTCAGCGCCAGACCCAGGTAGAGAGCGCCGCCGAGGGTCATCAGGACCCCGACCAGCGTGGCATGAAGCAAGCCAAAGCGTCCCGCCGGGAGCGGGCGCTGCGCGGTTCGGCGCATCCGGCTATCCGTGTCCCACTCCATCACTTCATTCAGGGCAGCGGCTCCGCCTGAAACCAGTCCGATCCCCAGCAGAGTGTGAAAGAGACTCCAGGAAAGGGAAGAGACTCCGGACTTCAACGCTCCGAAGTAGTAGCCGCACCACGCGGTTATGATAATGAGCGTGGTCACGCGCAGCTTGGTCAGTTCGGTATAATCGCGCGCCAGGGTCAGTACGCTGCTGCGCGGGACCACCATAGGTTGTGTTGCCGTACTCATGCCGCCACCGCCTTCCGTTCGCGACCGGGAATGTGTTCTCTGACGGATACCGGACTATGTCGCCACACCTCGACCGCCAGCACCGCGGTTGTGGCCAGCAGCAACGCCCCCACTGCAACATGCGCGACAGTTGAGATTACCATGGGAAGTTCGGGCTGGACGGCGTCATGTCCCCAAGCCACCCGCGTGAGAAACGCGACAAAACCCAGGTACAGTTGAGCGATCATAAGCGCAAGCACAGTTATAGCAGGCCGCCTCACCGAGTCAATCCCAGAATATCGCAACAAAGCACGGATCGAAGTCCAGGCCAGCACAATGGCCACGGTTGCCGCATTCAACACGTGCGGCCACCAACTCAGGCCATGATGGCGAAACATCGCGCCCAGAACCAACTGGACATAGAGCACAAAAACCGAGAGTAGGGATAGCGTAAACAGCGGGCGGGGGGCGTCGTTCTGGTCATGTCGAATCTCGACTTGGGGGATTTCTTCCAGCCAATTTCGGCCGGTGAAGAGAGCAATCAGAACCACCACACAGAAAAATGTCTGCGCCAGCGCAGCGTGTGCGGATGAGATCGCCGGAGGCAGGTAGAAGAGCACCGTGAGTCCACCCAAAATCCCTTGCGCGATCACCAGTCCCAACGCGGTTACGCCGAGCCATTTCATCCAGCGGCGAGGGTCGGCGCGCCCGGTCCAGGCCGCCAGGATAATGCTGAGAAATCCAACAAACTGGGCGATCATGCGGTGGGTATGCTCGAACTTTACGCCCCCGACCAGGCGCGGGATCTTATAGAGCGAGCCAAACGAAGTAGGCCAATCAGGGACCGACAGGCCGGCATCGTTGCTGGTCACCAGCGCTCCGGCAACAATGAGCAAAAAAGTCGCCGACGCCGCGAACACGGCGAATCTGTGATGGGCGCGGTTGTACGGTATGGCAATGGCCTTCAGAAGCGGCTCCTCGGAGGTTTGTGTAGCGCCGGCGTCCCCGCCGGCTCTCTGGCGAGCGTCCCGCCCGCCGCTCCGAGGGCAAGATGCCCTCGGGACAGCCGGCAAAATACCGGCGCTGCAATCAAAACAGGTTACGGTTTGAATCCCTGGTCGACCGTCTTGCTGTCCTTGGCGGCCAGCGTAACTTTCTGCGTCTGTTCGCCCATCTTTTCCTGGACGAACGCCAGCGTGTAGTTTCCCGGCGGCAAGCCCTTGATTTCGTACTTGCCATCGGCGCCCGTGACCGCGAAGAACGGGCTCTTGACCACGTTGACGTACATTTTCATCCAGGGATGCTGATTGCACTTCACCGGCAGCATGATTTCCTCGCGGGCGAAGCTCTTCTCGATGGGCGCCGCCTTCGGAGGCTGCGACTCGTTCCACTCGCGGTTGTCCTTGGGAGTAGGATGAATATTGTGAGTGGTGTCGTCGTCGTTCTTGATCTCGATATTCTGCCCGGTCATCACAGCCAGAACGTGCGGATGATACTGGCAGCCTTTCTGGTCAATCGTGGTCGAATCCTTGGGAGTGTCGAAGGTGCGGTCTCCCAGACCCTCTTTAACGTACACAAAGACGTTGGCCAATTTGCCGTCATTGGCCACGATGGTCTCAGCCATGTTGTTGCCTTTGCAGGCAGCGTCCTGGCTCATGTCAATTTTCTGCCCTTTAGGAGTCGTCCCGCCGAAAGTCACAGTGCCGCTCACACGGGCTGCCGTAGCGGGATCAATCGGCGCCGAAGCTGGCGCCGGCTTAACCTCCGAGCTTGGCGAGCTGCCTTGCTCTTCATTCGTGTTTTCTTTCTTGCTACAGCCTGCCAGCAACCCCAGCAGGCAAAGCAGGAACAGTGCCGCCCATAGTTTCTTATTCATTATGTCGCCCTTTCGTCAGATGTAAGTCACTAGACAGAATTAACTGAAGTTCGATGTGGGCGCGGGCGTCCCGCCCCATGCGGACGCCGGCAAGAACCCCGGTCCCTAAACCAAAATATCAACCCTCGTAAAACACAACATTCTACCGCGAACCATCGGTGCTTGCCGTCTCAGTCTGACGGACCGCCTGCTTCTGCTGGTTCCGCGGCTGAAAGGAAGCCTGGCTTCGTCCCATGGACGCCGCCACCCGCCGCTGTTCTTCCGGCGTGAGCTGGAATATGTAGTCCACCAACAGCTTGCTGTGGTCTTTGTCATATCCCTGGAACGACGGCGGAGTCGGACCGGAGAAAACCCAGTGATTGTTCTCCCGCTTGAACAGTCCTGAAGGCATGGCCGTGCCCGGGCTGATCGCTTGAGGATCCAGAATCCAGCGCTCGGCCCAATCCGGTTTCAGGCGCTCTCGAGCCAGCAGGAAGTTGGGTGCGGTGGCGATCTTGTCGTGTTGCGGATCGCCGGTGGCATGGCACTTCAGGCAGGGTGCGGCCGTACTTGAGAACAGGCTTCGCGCCATGTCGTTTTCCTTAGTGCTCAGCACTGGCACCTGCTCCGGAATATAAGGCATGGGCTGCTGCGATAGCGCCTGGAAGAAGCGCACCAGCTTGCGCAGCTCGTTGTCGGAGAAAGAGAACGTCGGCATGCGGACTTGCAGGTACGGCCGCACGCCGTTTCGATTTGTGTCCGTAGTGCTCAGCGACGGGTTCGAAAGGAACCGCCGAAGCCATTCGGGATCGACGCGCGCGCCTTCGGTCAGCAACTTCGGAGGCAATTGCTCCTGCGCATCCTGATAACGCTTCATGCCCATCAGGATAGTGCTCTGTTCCGGCGTGAGCTGGTGGCAGCCCATGCAGTTGTACTTCTCGACCACCCACCAGCCTTCCTGAATGTCACGCCGGGCGTCGCCGGGTTTGTACTGGTAGCTCGGTGGCAGGGAACTCTCCTGGCTTCCCAGCAGGAAGGTAGTGAGATCCTGAATCTCCAACTTGGAGAGATGCAGGTTGGGCATGCGAAGCACTTCTGTCTCCGATTTGACCTTGCCCTGGTCGTAGACATTCGGCTCTGCAAGTTTGTGTTCAAAGAATCCCTTGTGGTCGTACCACGGCTTCTTGGCGGGGCCTTCCGGCAGACGCGCCCAGTCTTCTGGGTCGGTAATTGGCTCGGAACCCTTGCCGCCGCGCTGCGAGTTTTCTGTGAAAAGAGCGAAGTCCAGCCGCTCAATGGGCTTACTGCCTTCATAGGTCAGCTCGGTGCCGATGCGGCCTTCGTCCTCGAAGCCCGAGATCTCGTGGCAACCGGCGCAGCCGTAGTGCCGAATCCACTTCTTACCTTCCTCTTTCAGTTCAGGATCTTCCATGAAAGAAGCCTGGGCATACGCCGAAGGCTCCTGCTTCTTTTGCCCTATGAGGTAGGTGGCGATGTCCTGCGCATCCTCGGGAGTTAGGCGAAGGCTGGGCATCACGGTCATGTTCTGCACCTGCAGTTCGTGGCCGTCGTTGGGACACTGGCTGTGCTCCAGGTCAAACTGGTAAGGCAGGCCTTTCTTGGCGTAGTCCTCGGCTCCGATATCCTTCTTCTCGTACGGACAATAAGGACGCGTACGTTCCCGCGCGTTGTGAATCCAGCGGACCAGGTAGTCGTAATTGGCCTTCTCGCCCACGCGGGTCAGATTGGCGGCGAACGTACCCCCCTGCAGTTGGTCGCCTTCGCCGATCGAGTGGCAGGCCAGGCAGCCGCGGGTTTCGAACAAAAGCTTGCCGTGCTCCACGTTCCCCGGTTTTTGCTTGGGCAGGGCATCGGTGAATCCGGATTGCCACAGATACGCAGAGATCGTCTGGATCTGATGATCGCTCAGGCGGAAATTTGGCATCTTGGTCGTCGGCCGGAAATCGCTCGGCTTCTTCAACCAGATTGGAATCCAGTCCCGGTTTAATTTAAGCCGAACGTCTTTCAGATTCGGCCCGATCTTTTTCATGTCCTGCATCAGGCTATGAGTCTGAAAATCAAGCTGCTGCACTCGGCCATCAATCTTGCTGTTGGCCACTCGGAGCGCGACCGCCTGCTGGTTGAGCCGGTTGGCTTCGTCGTTGCTCGACGCGGCGTCGGCCTGCTTCATCAGGTCCGCCGAAATTTTCGCATTGTCGATCTTCTGCTGCTCAAACAGCTTGAGCTGCTGGGCGATCGAAGTCAGGTCTTCCGGTTCCTTGTCGTAGCCTTCGTAACGATGGCAGCCCATGCATCCGCGCTGGCGGAACAGGAACTTGCCATTGGAAATGTGCTGGCCCACGTCGCCGACCGCCACGTGCATATCGGCGGCGTGGCAGCTCTGGCAGCCGGCTTCGGCATTTTGTTTGGGAAACAGCGGCCAGAGCCAGTGCTCATAGTTGCCGTGCGCCTTTTCGACGCTGGTCGTCGCCCGCCCATTGCCCTGGTGGCAGGGGGAGCAGCCGAATTTGTCGGGATCGTGCGTCTGCAGCAATTCCGGTTCGGGATGGCTGGTGAAGGCGTGGGCGTAGTCGTCCGGCCTCTTTTCGCCCTTGGGGTTCATGACCGCGGCCGTGATCTGGAGCGGCTCCCGGGCATTCATGTGGCAGGACTCGCAGCGGTCCACAATATTGGCCTCTGCCACGTTGATCTGCACGATCTTGGGGTCCCACTCTTCAGTCTTCTTTTTCAAACCATCAATCTGGGTGGGCGTGAGGTCCACCATGTGGTCTGAAACAAAGGTAGACATCTTGTTGCTGGCCTCGGTGACCGGCTTCAGCACGTCACCCAGCTCGGCGCTCAGCTTGGTTCGCTGGTCCTTTAGCGAGTTGTAAGTCTCTTCCAGTTCCGCGAAGTTATATTGCTGCCTGTGACCGTCGGGAAATTCGACCGTCGCTTTCTTCTTTTTGTATTCGTCGATGTCCTGCTGCTTGCTCTTTTTGCCGGACGCGCTGTTTTCAGTCTCGAGCTCATAGGTGAGCGCGTTGACGTAAGCGCGGCGGTCGGTGAAAACGTTCTGGACAGCCAGAATCTTCGCGCTTAGATCGGTGATCTGTTTTTGTAATTCGTCCCGGCGAGGCCTCACGGTCTCGGATGCATCCTTGTAGGCCTGTTCCAGTTGCTGGTATTGCGAATTTTGCTCGACTCCCTTTTCCGATTGCGATGACTTCGACCGTGCGCTATTCAGGAAAGCGCTGTAGCGGTCCTTCCACACGTGCTGAAACGTCTTCCAGGGACGCTGTCCGAAGGACTCGTCCCACAGCGCCCAGAACAGCGTCACCATGAGGATCAACATGGCGATGACGTAGTGCGCCGCGTAAGACTTGCTCACAATCGGGTCCTTCTCGGGGACAGGTGACACCAGATCCTCCAGCAGTCGTCAGTCGTCGGTCATCAGTCGTCAGCGCCACTAGTCAAAATCGTTCGGCCGTTCGGGCTGACGACCGATGACTGACGACTAGACGTTAAACCAGGGCGTTATCCACACATACTTGATATGCCACGCCAGCCGCAGCAGCATCTTCGCCGGCAGGGCCACCATGCTGAGCACGAAAAACATCATGATGGAATACTGCAGCAAGCTCATGCGCTTGTAATCTTTCGGGTTGTAGCGCCGGAACAGGGAATGCATGATGAACCCGCCCACCGCATAGAAGCCCCCAACCACGATGCCGCCGAAAATCGCTTTGCCCAGATTGGAAGTAATGCCAAACAAGTCCGGCAGATCGCGGTTCACCTCATAAATAAGGCGATTGTGGTCCCATGTCTGGCCCGGCCAGAACCACTGCCAGCCGGGGCCGCGGATGAACGTCCCGATAATGATCATCGCGATCCACAAGATGATGAAACCGAACAGGAAAGTGCCAATCGAAAATTTACGCTGTTTCCAGGTGTAATAGCCGCTGCCCAGTGGGTTAGTGTCGATGTAAGGAATCACCATCAGACCGACGATGATCAAAGTGGGCATGACCACACCAGCAATCCACGGATCGAAGTACACCAGCATTTCCTGCAGCCCCAGGAAGTACCACGGTGCTTTCGCCGGATTCATGGTCAGGTTGGGATTTGCCGGTTCTTCCAGCGGCGCATTCAAAGTGATCGACCAAACCATCAGAATGATGGTAACGATCATGGCAACGAGAAATTCCATGCGCAACAGAAAGGGCCAGACGTGGATCTCTTTCTGCCAGCCTGGCCGGAAGGGCCAGCTCTTGCGATGATGGGTCTTGGCCATCGCCGGATTGGTTTCCAGTTGGCCGATCAGCTCATCGTTGGCCCTGGCCTGTTTCCACGCCAGATAAATGTAGAAAATGAGCAGAGGAATTAGCCCCACAATGGGCACGTTGTCAGGCGCCGAACATATCTCCCACAGTTGTCGCCAATCCATAGTTGCTCCGAATTTGTAGCGCCCGGAGACAGCCGGCAAGATGCCGGCGCTACAAAGAATTCCCTGCCATTACTTCTTTGGTTCTTTCACCTCTGACGCCAGCATCACGGCCGCCGGTCCCGAAATTCCGCCATCTTTACGCACTCTCCAGAAGTGCACAATCATCAGCACCGAAGCCACGATCGGAATCCCGATGCAATGCCAGATGTACGAACGGAGCAACGCGTTCGCGTCCACGATCGAGCCGCCCAGCAGTCCGAAACGCACGTCGTTGTAGGGAGTCATCCCCAACATGTGGCCGAACGGACCTTCATTTCCTAAGCCCGGCGTTGCCCGCGCCATGTTCGTTCCCACGGTGACTGCCCAGAAGCCCAACTGATCGTCGGGTAGCAGGTATCCGGTGAACGAAAGCAGCAAGGTGAACACCAGCAGCAGCACACCGATGTTCCAGTTAAACTCGCGCGGCTTTTTGTATGAGCCGGTGAGAAAGACGCGAAACATGTGCAGCCAGACGGCGATGACCATCAAGTGCGCCGCCCAGCGGTGCATGTTGCGCAGCAGTTTGCCGAAGGGCACGTCGTGCTCGAGATACAGCACGTCCCGGAATGCCTGTACCTTGCTGGGATGGTAATAAAACATCAGCATTACGCCGGTAAGCGTAAGCACGATGAACAGGTAGAATGTGATTCCGCCCATGCCCCAGGTGTAGCTGTAACGCACGGCGTCGCGGTTGATCTTGGCCGGGTGCAGATGCAGGAACACGTTGGAGAGCACGCCTAGAGCCCGGTTACGTGGCGTGTCGTCGTGCTTGTGACGGAAGATCGAGGTGTAGACCTGGGTCTTTGTCGGATCTTTCAAACCCTCGATCTGCTCCTTGGCCTTCGCGGGCATATCGCTCCTCAGCGACTGGACGTCTTCTTTGACGCCCGCCTTCACTCGTTCCAGCAGGCCGACCCGCTTCCCATTGTTCCCGTTCCCGTTTTCTTCAGGCATTTGACCCTCTTCCCATCTGACGTAGGGGCGGATGCCCTCACCCGCCCAGTCGAGCGCAGCTCGACGGTTTTCTAAGTGGGCAGAAACGCTCCTGGATCATTGAACGCGCTGGGCTGCCCCTTGGGCCATTGGTAAAGTTTTGAAACATCCACCAGAATCTGACCGTCGGGAGCGATCTCCACCCTAGCCCGGTCCATGGGACGCGGCGCTGGTCCTTCGAAGTTCACTCCTTCGCTGTCGTATCCGCTGCCGTGGCACGGGCACTTGAACTTATTCTCAGCTGGCTTCCAGTCGGGAGTGCAGCCAAGATGGGTGCACCGCGCATAAATCACGAAAATCCGGTCTGGCGTCCGGTCCACCCAGATGCGATATTTCTGCTGAAACTTGGTATCCACACCCAAACCGAAGTCGGCCGGATAGCCGATCTTGAACGATGTGGCGGGTTCGAAAAGAGTCCGCGGCAGAAAGAAACGGAAGAAGGCGATGAACCACGCGGTCATGAACGCCGCGAACGCGGCCCACGCAAATCGCCGGCGCGCTTGACTGATCTCGTTGTCGTCGGGTCCGACCGAGGCGACACCCGCGGATGCAGCTGCTCTGGACGTTCCCACCGCCGGGGTTCCGACGTAGGTTACGGACTCGCCACTGCGAGAGACTGAAGCAGCGGCCGACGGAGGGCCGGTCACGGGACGAGCTGCAGCGGCGGGTTTGGCGACTTGAGCCACACCCGCGGCCGCTGCAGGTGCTTCTGCGGCGGCCGGCTCTCCCAGCAGCGCGGCTACTTCCGAATCGGTCAGCGCCAGCAAGCCCTTGCGGCCCCGGCGCGCCTGTTCAGCGGCAATGGTGGACTTGCTCCATTTCTTTCCTTCGGCAACCCATTTCGCAACTTCCGCGCTGATGGGACCGCTTGCCGCTTTCGCCGCCGGTGCGGCTGCAGCTTGCGTCGGAGTGGCGGTTGCTGCAGCGGCGGGCGCGGTCGCCTCGACCGGTTCGCCTAGCAGCGCAGACATTTCTGCGTTATTTAGCGCCGGCAAGCCCTTGCGGCCCCGGCGCGCCTGCTCGGCGGCGATGGTAGACTTGCTCCATTTGTTTCCTTGGGCGACCCATTTTGCGACTTCCTCGCTGATGGCTCCCGCTGCCGCAACCGGAGGCGCGGCCACCGGAGCTGCGGAAGTTGAAGGAGGTACGGCGGGAGCAGGCGCGGTCGTCGGAGCAGGTGACGCAGCAGCGCCCCCAACCTCCCACGGCATAGGCTGACCCGCCTTGAGGGCCTCGATGTCGGCGTCGGTCAGCAGCGGCAGTCCTTTGCGCTGACGATAGGCCTGCTCCATGCCGATCACGGAGTTGTTGAGTGCCGGTCGAGGCAAGGGCGGTAGGTGCCCCAGAATTCCCGTCTTGGACTCGTCTGCCATCCGTTCCTTCGTTCCTGATGATCACGACCTGGTGATCACAATCGTGGTCACCTGAACCCGATGACTCCTTGGAACTCAATCCCGCCACGAAGTGATCATCACGATCCACGTAGACCCGGACGCTCTCGTCCCGGGCGGGCGAGCCTCGCTCCCCGAACCTGCCGAGCCTCGCTCCGCCGGGTGGGTGTGGGCACCCGCCCCTACGTGTCCATGCTCAATCTGCCGCGACCAGCCGCTCCGCATCGCTTGCCTGATCCGAATCGATGCCAATCGCAGTCACCACCAAATCCGCCAGAGCCCCGATGAATCGCGGCGAATCATTCAGACCCGATGTCATCTCAAACTGTTGGATTCCGAGCGACACTGCTTCCGCGCGCGCCTCGTGTTCGATCTCGCCCAGCGTCTCCACGTGATCGGAGACGAATGCAATGGGCACAACGCAAACATCACGTACCCTTTCTGCCGCCAGATCGCGGATGGTACGGTGCAGCGACGGCTGCAGCCATTTGCTGGCGCCGACCTTACTCTGGTAGCAGAGCCGGTAACGATGGGGCCATCCGCCGCGTCGCATTACCAATTCGACCGTCTCTTCGATCTGGCGCTGATAGGGGTCACCCTTTTCGATGACAGACACCGGCACACTATGAGCGCTGAACACGATCTCTGGGCAACCGGATTCAGGAAAGCGAGCCAGGGCCTCATCAATCTTCGCGACTAGCGAGTCTAAATAGAGCGGGTGACGATAGAACGTCTCGACCACTTGCACCGGAACATCGTCACAAAAAAGGCGGCGCCATTCGTTGAGGCTGCTCCCGGTGGTAGTGCTCGAATACTGCGGATAAAGTGGCAAAAGCACGACTTCGTCACAGTCGGCCGCCCGCAATTGTTCGACCGCCTCAGCCGTGAATGGGTGCCAGTAGCGCATGGCTACGAAACAGTGTGCGTCAATGCCGGCACCACGAAGCCTCTGCTGAAGCGCAGCGGCCTGCTGCTCGGTGAAACGCCGTATGGGCGAAGCCCCGCCGATTGACGAATAATGGTGCTGCACCTTTTTGGCCCGGGTAGTCGAAATCAGCTTGGCCAGCGGCTTGCGTCCAATGCGAGCAAAAGGGAAATCAATGATGTCGGGATCGCAAAAAAGATTAAAAAGGAAGGGTTCAATCGCTTGCGGCGTGTCGGGGCCGCCAAGCTGAAAGAGAACTACTCCTATCCGCCGTGTTGGGTTAGCCATCCCCCGGGTGTCCTTGAAGAAGGAGGATGTTACTCAAAATCTGTGGGCCGCGTCAACGAAGAGTTGCAGCTAGCAAGCTATTTCGAGGATCGCCGTATCTCTACTTTGCTCCCGATTTCGATGCTCATCAGGTGTTCGCCCACTCCAGCGGTCCGGAATAAGTTTTTCGGGTTTGTGCCACCAAGTTGGGCGCGTCGAACGGCACGATGTGAGAATAGACCGCCAACTTCGGCTTCACCTGGTTGAAAATCATTCCGGCCTGCTCCGGATTGGTGTGGTGCGCGATCGCTTTTTCTGCTGTCGCTCTGGCTGAACAGATGGTCGCCGGTAAGATAAGCTTCGGGATCAATCACTTCGTGAATCAGTACGTCCGTTCCCTGGGAGAAGCGGATGAGATTCTCACTGTACCGGTATCTCCGGAGAGTGCCACAGAGTGTCCAGCGTAATCGACGGTAACCGAAAGCTGGCTTGATCGGAGAGGGTCGACGGTAAAGGCAGTGACCTTCAAATCGCCGTTCTGGTAAACCACACCCTGTTCGACATCTTTCGCCACAACGACGATGCCCTGCGCGCGGACTCATCTACGTCACGGCGGATGTGGATATCGAACTGGTAGGCCTGCTCCAGGTGCGACATCATGTCCGTCGCCCCCGCCCGGTCCCCAGACCCGGAGAGGTGAGGTCCTGCCCAGGATCCAGTCGGTCATATGGCACGGAATGCAGGTGAGTCAGAAACAAAGCGGTGACGTCGGCGAACGGAACTTTGAGCTGGTAGAGACGCTGGATGGCGCCGCGACCGCAGTCAAACAGCAGCTTTTCTTTTCCCGCTGCCACCAGGATGCTGGGACCCTACCGTTCCATCACGGGACGGGGATAGCCTGTGCCCAGAAGAGTGACCTTCACAGGGTCTGCGAATATGCAGGGCGCGGCCAAGCTGATTGCCCCAATCAGCAGCAAAAGATCGACTTCAGCCGCCAGCTTCTCCATGAGAGCGCCCCGACGATCATAAATTTACGCGTGAGACGACTCGGCCTGGGTGGGAACGTCTGTGCTCGTTTCCATGAACTGAATAATGGCGTCGGCAAACTCCGAGGTCCCGGCTTTTCCGCCTACGTCGCGAGTGAGTTGGTCTTTGGTGCGATAGACCTTTTCCAGCCCATCATGAATCTTGTCCGCCGCATGGTGTTCGCCGAGATGGCGCAGCATTAACTGAGCGGAGCGGATAACCGCAGTCGGGTTGGCCATGTCCTTGCCGGCAATGTCAGGAGCTGATCCGTGTACCGCCTCGAAGATTGCACAGCTCTCGCCCAGGTTGGCGCTTGGCACGAACCCCAGGCCGCCGACGAACGCGGCGCACAGGTCGGAAATAATGTCTCCGTAAAGATTTTCCATCACTAGCACATCATACTGATACGGATTCATCACCAGCTGCATGCAGGTGTTGTCCACGATGTGCTCGCCATAAGTGATTTCGGGATATTCTTTGGCGACATCGCGGCAGCAGCGCAGGAACAGGCCATCCGAAAGCTTCATGATATTGGCTTTGTGAATGGCGTGAATCTTCTTGCGCTGGTTCTTGCGGGAATATTCAAAGGCAAAGCGCGCGATGCGGGTGGAGGCCTTCTCGGTAATGATCTTCAGGCTCTCGACTACGCCCGGCACCACTTCGTGCTCGATCCCGGAATAAAGGCTCTCCGTGTTTTCCCGGACAATGATGAGGTCCACGCCGGGATAGCGGGTTGGAATATGGGGCAGATTACGAATAGGACGGAAGTTGGCGTACAGCTCGAACTTCTTGCGCAAGGCCACGTTGATGCTAGCAAAACCGCCGCCCACGGGCGTGGTTACGGGGCCCTTGAGTCCGACCCGCGTACGTTCGATCGACTCGATCAGTTCTTTGGGAATGTATTCCTGATATTTGGCATAGGCCTCGGCGCCCGCCTGAAAGATCTCCCAATCGAACTTTACCCCGGTAGCTTCGAGGATGCGCACCGTTGCCTGAGTTACTTCAGGGCCGATGCCGTCGCCGGGAATGAGTGTGACCTTATAAGCCATATACGATCAATGTAGCGCCGCCGTCCCGGCGGCTTTCGGGAGGCATCCCGCCCGCACCGCCGAGGGCGCGGTGCCCTCGGGACAGCCGGCGAGACGCCGGCGCTACTAAACACCTAACTCTTTACCGCACCCTTGCTGCGACTTTCCGGGGTTTCCTTCGTCTTCAACAAATCCTTCAACTCGGTCATAAACTCCTGCACGTCTTTGAAATCCAGATAAACGGAAGCGAAACGGACGTACGCCACTTTGTCGTAGCGGCGCAGCCGGTTCATGATCAGTTCTCCCACTTCGCTGGTCTTGCGCTCGCGCTCCGCCGACTCAATGACGAAAGCTTCCGCCTCGTTCACGATCTGTTCCAATCGGCTGATCGGGACGGGACGCTTCTCGCACGCCCGCAACAGTCCGTTGAGCACTTTCTGCCGGTCGAATTTTTCCCGGCGGCCGTCCTTCTTGACCACCATGTAGGGGATCTCATCGATCCGCTCGTAGGTGGTAAAGCGCTTGCCGCATTTCAGACACTCGCGGCGGCGGCGGATGGAATCGGCTTCCTTGCTCTCGCGCGAGTCCACCACTTTGTCATTTTCAAAGCCACAGAAAGGGCACTTCATGTCAGACGGGGTGAGTCTTCGCTTGCATTGTAACAGGCGGAAAAGAGGGTCGGCCTGAGGCCCGTACCTCCCGTTAAAGCGGTTTGATTCGATGAAGGCACGGTCGCCGCGCCGGTTGCCCTACAAATCATCCGGCAGGAGGCGAGGCCGGTACTGCCGCATCCGCTTCTACGTTGTGACTTTCCTGGGAGAGCTTGCGCAAAGATAACCGCTCGTGATGGGCCAGCAGCAGACCCAGTGGGATGACCGCGACGAACGTCACCAGCCAGAGCATGATGCCGCAACTGGCGGCCAATTCCTTGGGCACATCGAAGATGTGCTCCAACGCTGCGATGGTGGCTAGTTGCGACCCCCCGCCCACTCCAGGCAGTTGCAGGACCGATCCCAGCATGCTCGAACCCATGAGCAGAAGCACTTGCACCAGCCGGATATCGAGGGGATCTTCACCGAAGACATGCGCAGTTTGATGATAGGCCAGCGTAACTTCATGATAAGCGACCGCGATGATCCACCACATTCCGATCGAAACCACGATCAGGAGGAACAGGGACACCGGACCGTGAATCGTATTCAGGCCCTGGCCAAATTCACGGATCTTCAGCGCTATTCGATGGCTCAGATGGGCGCCCCAATGCGAGAAACGGTGTTGCACCCAGTCGGCCAGGGCTTTCCCTTTTCGACTCACTAGGGCAGCGCCGAGCGTCAAAGCCACCACAAGCCCAAAAAACAGAAAGCCGCCGTCACGAAACCGGGTGTAATACTCGGGGTGCGGAAGCATCCGTCTGGAACTCGGCAGGAAGATCCCCAAAGCCATAAGGACGGCAAAAGCCCCGATATCGAATATGCGCTCGACCGCCCAGACCGCGATCTGGGAGGAAAGCGGCAGGTTCTGCCGCCGGGCAATCAGATAAGGGCGAATGAACTCTCCCGGACGCCCCAGCAGTGCCAATCCAGTGAATCCAATCAAAGTGGGCGGCACTAGCTCCAGCCAGGATGCATGGGGGCGCACCGGTCTAAGAAAGAGCTTCCAGCGGATCGCCCGAAAGACGTAGGCGAGATATATAAGACCGATGGCGTGGGCAATGTGCCAGGGCCTGATCTGCTCGGTCTCGGCCCAGAAAGTAGTCCAGTCGAAGCTTCGCCAGTGACGGAACTGGAGATACACCAACAAACCGAAGACAGCCAGGATTCCGCCGGTTATCAGAACGCGTTTTCTATCCATGTCGAGGGGAGGACTTGAACTGCCGAGCACAGCGCTCGATCCAAGGTAAATGACGTAGACCCGGTGGTCAACGCGAGCCGGGCCTGGGTCAGCCCAGCCACTGGAGAAGTACGGATTTCCCAGCAGTGCCGACGGGTCAGCGTGAAGCCTGGGGGGCAAGACGGGGAAGCGCGGCTTGCTTGACTCCCGCTGCAGGCCTTGGAGGAGACTGTTTGTTCCGGTTGGCCGTGGCGGTCGCCGCGGCTGCTTTACGCTCGGCGATTTTCTTGCGATTGTAGTCACGAACGATTCGTGCGACGTAGGCGCGGGTCTCATAGTAGGGGGGCACCCCGCCATACTGTTGCACGCGCTGCGGTCCCGCATTGTAAGCGGCCAGCGCCTTGATCACGTCGAAGTTATAGCGTTGCAGCAACTCGCTCAGGTAACGCGTGCCTCCCTCCACGTTGGCGCGGGGGTCGAAGGCATTGGAAACGCCCAACTTCGAGGCGGTCCCAGGCATCAGTTGCATGAGGCCCTGCGCGCCTTTCGGAGAGACTGCGCGCGTATTAAATCCGCTCTCGGCGTGGATCACGCTGTTGATGAAATCAGGATCGAGGTGGTGGTGGTCGCTGATGCTGTTGATCACTTCATTCAGTTCTTGCGGCTTCAGATTCTGGGGCTTCGCTGATCGGGCCAGAGTAATGGCTGGCGCAACCGTCGGAGCACTCGCCGGGACAAGGGCTGGCGACAGGTCCTGGTCAAACCGCTCGATCTGGTCGGTGGCAATATCGACATAGCCCTTGTCGCCTCCAAGGTAGAGACGAGTCATCGAGCCCACGGTTTCCCGCCGCTCGTGACGAATCGAGAAACCGTTATGCAGGATCGCCAGATCGGTGCCCACCGCCGGGAAGGCAAAGAGCAGCAATCCGAGCGCAACCCCATATTTTTTCAATGGACTCATACTGTCGTTTGCTGTAGCGGCTTGAACTTGTAGCGCCGCCGAGGGCAAGCTGCCCTCGGGACAGCCGCCGGATGCCGGCGCTACAAAGATCCTACGCCTAAAACCTGTTCAAGGGCCGCGGCGACGCCGTTCTGATCATTCGGCAAGGTAACCGTCCAGCCGTTGCGGCGCAACTCCTCGACCGCATTTCCCATGATAAATGGCACTCCTGCGAAGGCAAGCATTTCTATGTCGTTATAGTTGTCACCAATGGCCATGACCTCTTTACGAGGGATGCCACGGTAACTGGCCCACCTTTCCAGTGCATGTCCCTTGGAACACCCCTGGTTAAGCACATCGACCATGGAGAGATCGCGGGCCGCATACTCGGTCCGCAGCGCGGTAATGTCCTTGTCCAGCCCGCTGGCTGCCAGCGTCTCCAACGCCTGCCGCATGCGCGCGATGGAGCCGCAGAACATGGCCTGCACCGGATCGCGGGTCAGCGAGTCTTCAATCGGGATGACAAAGTCAATGTATTGCGTGTTCTTCTCCAGCCAGCGCTGAATGCTCGCACTCAACTCATTCATGTGCTCGAGCACAATCGCGCCTTTGGCATCGGTATCGAAGGTCAGGACGGTGTTGCCGCGGAATTCCTGCATATTGGCGCACAGCCTGCGGCAGGTTTCGGCGGGTAGCAGGTCACGATGAAAGGTCTCGCCGGCCAGCGAGCGCGTGATCGCACCGTTCGAGCTGATGACCCACAAGTCGAAACCCAGTTGCCGCACAATCGGCAGAGCAAAGGTGTGACGCCGCCCCGTAACGGCCACCACCTCGACCCCCTGGGCGTGGGCCCTGTGCAAGGCTGCCATATCCGCCGGAGAGATTTGAAATTCAGGGTTCAGCAGGGTGCCGTCAATATCGATGGCTAGCAGACGAATAGGAGGCTTCACTGGATCGATTTTAGCATCCTTGAATCGGCCCGAGTCCGCCCGGCAACGGCGACGGCGGTTGCCACCGGGCAGGTGGGGACAGCCGCCCCGGCTGTCCTGGCGGAGCGAAGCTCCGCAGCTGGGAGTCGCCGTTGCGGTTGTTCTCATAACCGCCCAGGCCCGCGTACTATACTGCTCCATCGACGCATGGGATCCTTATTCCTTTTCGCGTTTTCATGGTGGGGAATCCTGCTGCAGGCGTTCGCGATCATTCACTTCATCCGCCGGCGTCCGGACAGATTCTGGTTGTGGATCATCCTCATCGGCGGCTGGCTCGGGGCCCTGGTGTACATCGCGGTCGAGGCTGTGCCCGATGCCGGGCTATTGCGCCAGTCATTTAAAGTCTTCCCGCGTCGCAAGCGCATCCGCGAGCTGGAGTTGGCGGTAATCGACAACCCTTCCGCCGGGAATTACGAAGAACTGGGTGACCTTTACCTGGAAGACGGGCATTTCGCAAACGCCCGGCAGGCCTACGACAAGGCGATCTCGTCCCGTACCGACTCGCCCGACCCGTTCTACCGTCGCGGCGTGGCTGCCATCCAGATGGGAGACTTCGCGGCTGCGCTGCCTGACCTGGAACGCGTGGGGGCAACCGATCCGACCTACGATTTTCATCGCGCCGCGGGATTGCTGGCCCATGCCTATGCCAACACCGGCCAGCCCGAAAAAGCCGAGGCTCTGTTCCGGCAGGTGACCAAAATATCCACCTCTTCCGAGACCTACTACAACTACGCCTGCTTCCTCGCCTCCCAGCAACGCAATGCCGAGGCCCGGGAATGGGGCAGGCAAATCCTGGAGAAGAAACCCTCGATGCCGGGATATTTGCGCCGTCGCGAGCGCCAATGGTTCCGGAAAGCAAATGCTCTGCTGAAACGCTTGCCGGCCTAGCTGAGAACTGAGAACTCGTAACCAGGAACTCAAGTCAAACTACAAAGCCGGACGCGCGCGAATGCTAAACTTCCGACGTGTTCGACATCGCCCATATCGAGTGCACCAAGTGTGGTGCACATTTCAACGCCGACCAACCCCGCACTGTCTGCCCGACCGATGGCGGTGTCCTCTACGTACGCTATGATCTGGCCAGGTTAAAGCACAACTTTAACCCTGCTTCGCTGGCCACTCGTCCGGCAATCATGTGGCGCTACGCCGACGTGCTGCCCGATGCCCCTCCCGTCACCCTGGGCGAGGGTTTTACTCCCATGCTGCCCAGCCGGGAATTTCCCAATGTCTTCATTAAGGACGAAGGCCTGAACCCGACCGCCTCCTTCAAGGCACGCGGAATGTCGGTCGCCGTCACCATGGCCAAAGCCTACGGTCTGAAAAAATTGGCGGCGCCTTCTGCCGGAAACGCCGCCGGCGCCTTGGCCGCCTACGCTGCGGCTGCCGGTCTGGAAGCCCACATCTTCATGCCCAAGGATGTGCCCCTGGCCAACCGAGTGGAATGCGAAAGCTACGGCGCTCAGGTAATGCTGGTGGACGGTCTGATCAGTGACTGCGCCCGCATGGTCGCCGAACGAAAAGAAAGAGAGGGATGGTTCGATGTCTCCACCTTGAAGGAACCATTTCGGGTCGAAGGCAAGAAGACCATGGGATACGAAGTGGCCGAGCAGCTCGATTGGAGGCTCCCACAGGGCATCATCTATCCCACGGGCGGAGGGATCGGACTGCTCGGCATGTGGAAGGCCTTTGATGAAATGGAAGCACTGGGCTGGATCGGACCCGAGCGGCCGAGAATGATCGTCGTGCAATCTGCCGGTTGCGCCCCGATCGTTAAAGCGTGGGATGAGCATAAGCCCACTGCGGATTTCTGGCCCGACGCCGCAACTCTGGCTTCCGGACTTCGCGTACCCAAAGCCTATGGCGATTACCTCATTCTCGAAATTCTGAAAAAGAGCTCGGGCCTAGCTCTCGCTGCAACCGACGCGGAAATCATGGATGCGTTCCGGCATTGGGCCAGGATGGAAGGAATATTCGCAGCGCCGGAAGGCGCAGCGTCGCTGGTGGCATATCACAAGTTGCGCGCTCGTGGTTTCTTCTCGGCCGAAGATAAAGTTGTGCTGTTCAATACCGGTTCAGGTCTGAAGTATCTCGATGTGATCGAGAGCCTGAAGAAGAGCGGGAGGCCGCCGGCCTCGCGGCAAATTGGCGGGATTATCGGACCTTACTGAGAGGGGAAACGAACGAAGCCACGCGGAACGCGCTTGCAGATTCGGTCCCCGTCGCAAGATTGAGGTGGATACCATGGGAGAGTAGCGCCCGCCACCACAGCCGCCGGGACGGCGGCGCTACGCCGTGCTACATTTCCCATAGCGGATCTCGCGATTCATCGAAATCATGGAACAGCGACTCATCCTCATCAATCTGCTGATCAAGCTGGGCGTGGCCGCCTCAGTTGCCAGCATTCTGGGCCGGTCGGTCGAATTCAAGTCGCTGCTTTTCCGCGATGAGCGGAGCTGGAAGCAGAAAATCTATCTCGTCTTATGGATCGGCATTCCCCTAGCCCTGGGGGTGTGGATCCGCTTCGGTGCCAGGAGCTTTGTTGCGGGCGATTTGTCCTTCGAGACCACGGTGCTGCTGGGCGTAATCGGCGGGCGGCTCACCGGCGTTATAGGGGGCATTCTCTTAGCCCTTCCGGCGCTCTGGCATGGGGAGTGGGCCACCTTACCCTTTAACGTGCTGTGCGGTTTCGTCGCCGGACAATTACGTGTCATTGCTCCTAACCGGGAGGATATCTGGTCGTTTTCACCGTTTGTGGACCTCAGCATCTACCGGTGGATTCGGCGCAATCTGCCTACTCCTCACCCGTTCGAATGGCAGACCATGTTCTTCGTCACGATTGTCGCGTTGCGCTTTGTGCAAACCGAGCTTTCGCACTCTGCGCCCGCTCATACCTTTAGTCTGGAGAGCCCGACCTGGTGGGTCGAAGTACTGATCTATGCCACGTCGGTCACGGTCATTGGAACGGAGCTCAAGATCTGGAACAGCGTTCGCATTCAGATCAAGCTGGAGGAGCAGGAACGATTACTGCTCCATTCCCGCATGGAGGCGCTGCAAAACCAGATTAATCCGCACTTCCTTTTTAATACGCTGAACTCCGTCTCCTCGCTGGTACGCTTCGATCCCGATACCGCCCGCCAGTTGATCATCAAGCTGGCCAATATCCTGCGTCGCCTGCTTAACAGCAGCGACGCCTTTGTGCCCCTGCGTGAGGAGCTGGAATTCATCGACAACTATCTGGATATTGAGGTGGTCCGCTTCGGTCGCGACAAGTTGCGGGTAGTCAAGGAACTCGAGACTTCGTCTCTTGACACCATGGTCCCGAGCATGTTGCTTCAGCCGCTGGTGGAGAACTCGATCAAGCACGGTTTGTCATCGAAGATCGACGGTGGGAGCATCTACCTGCGCAGCCGCCTCACGGACTCGCATCTCATCATCGAGGTCGAGGACGACGGCGTTGGCATGGGCTCGGCCAATCTGATCGAGCGGCCAAGCGGCTCAGACGGAACCGGTATCGGGATGGCCAACGTGGCGGAGAGGTTGAAGGTGTTATATGGCGACACTGCCCGCATGACCATTGACAGCCGGGAAGGAAAGGGAACTCTCGTCAGGCTGCGTTTGCCCGTTCTCCAGGGCTCAGGTGCGATTCCGGAAGCCTTCTACGAAGCGCGTTCCAGCACGCGCCGATAGAACTCCTCGTATTGCGGGATGATGCGGCTGGCACAGAAGCGCGATTGCGCCACCTCCCGGCTGGCTTTTGCCATTGTCCGCAAGGCTTTTTCGTCGCTCAGCAATTCAATGGCGTAGCGCGCCATGGTGTCGACGGCGCCGACATCCGCCAGGTAACCGCTCTTGCTGTGCTCGATCAATTCAGGGATGCCACCCACGCGGGTGGCGATGGGAACGACTTCACAGGCCATGCCCTCAAGCGCGGCCAGCCCGAACGATTCCAGTTCGCTGGGCAACAGCAGGATGTCGGCCAACACCAACTTCTCCTGCACTTGCTCCTGCTTACCCAGGAAGATCACGTCGTTGTGAATGCCTTTCTGTACCGCCAGCCATTCGGCGCGGGAACGATCGGGACCGTCCCCCATCATCAGCAGCTTGGAAGGGATTTGCTTGCGCACCCGGTCAAAGATCTCGATACAGTCAGTCACCCGCTTCACCGGACGAAAATTGGATAAGTGTACGAGCAGGCGCTCCCCGTTCGGCGCGTATTCCTGTTTCAGTTCCGAAGCTTGTCCGCCTCTGCAATACACATCGCAATTGACGAAGTTGTAGATAACCTGAATTTCGTTCCGAATGTCGAACTCGCGTAAAGTCCGCTCTCGCAGATACTGCGAGATGGCGGTCACTCCGTCGCTTTGCTCGATCGAGAAACGAGTGATAGGGAGATAAGAACGGTCGAGTCCGACCAGTGTGATGTCGGTGCCATGCAGGGTGGTCACGAAAGGAAGCTTGCGTCCGCGTGGCTTGGCCGCCATCATCTGGCGCGCCAGCAGCGCGCTCACCGAATGCGGAATCGCATAATGCACATGCAGAAGATCAAGATCGTAAAGCTCGGCAACTTCCGCCATCCGCGAGGCCAGCGCCAGGTCATAAGGAGGATAATCGAACAGCGGATAACGGGAGACTTCTACCTCATGATAGTGAATGTTGGGATGGGGGCCCGTCAGCCGGATGGGTTGAGCGTAGGAAATGAAGTGAACTTCGTGGCCACGCTCCGCTAGTTCCAGCCCCAGCTCGGTCGCAACCACGCCGCTGCCGCCATAGGTCGGATAGCAGGTGATGCCGATTTTCATGCCTGTCCCTTTCGGATCAGCGCTAGGGCTCTTCACATTCGATGGCAGGCGGGAAGCGGAGATTCAGATTTTGCCTGCGGTTTCATGAAGAGATAGCGAAAGAAAGGCACTAGCCAGCGTTCTGGGTGTTCTCGGAGGTCTCCGACTCCGCGGCCATGGTCTCGATCTGCTGCTGCAGCCGGTTCTGGGTCGGTTCGTCCAGGCCGGTGAACTCAATGCCCATGCCCACTCCGCCATCACACGATCGGATCACTCCGGGGGTGTTGACTCTTTCAGAATCCAGCCAAAAGGTGATGCTCAGGATCTTTCCTACGGGAAGTGGCAGCAGCGTCTCGACATAACAGCCACGGCCGCTTATGTCTGCTGATTTCGTTCCCATGTGTGAGCCGACGCTGTCTGGGTCGTGTATCTCGATGGAAAAGGGAACCCTGTGCCGTGGAAATTTTCTCCTGTTTTCGCCGGATGGGGCGATTCGAGCAGCAGGCTCATCCACCTGCTGGGTTTGCTGCATTTCTTGTTCCCAGGGGCAGGGCTGTCCCTCGACCAGGTTCACTCCGACTGAGATTTTCTGTGCTGGTCCGGCGTCGACCACCCAGATCACCTTGCAGCGGGCTTTCTTATCGCCAACCTGCACCCCGATTACATCTCCCGGCTTCAGCTCACTCTCCAAGCCAGAGAGCTTGGCTCCATGATGGCTGATATTCCGGGCCTGAGCATTGTGCACGAAGGGACGACCGTCCGTACCCATGCCAGTCACTCGGACGGGCAACTCTACGTCCAGCCGAGGCTCTAAGGTTTGGGACATGAAGGGATGCAGGGACTCCGCTTAAGCAAACCGCTAGCATTTAATCACAAATCGGAGGCTTTGAGCCCTTCCGTTATCGACGTGTGTATCCCGTCGACAGGTGGTCAACCGCAAGAGAAAATTATCTGGCAACGGCCAACTCACGGAAGGAGACGGTTTCAATCTCATTTGCCGCTAGCAAATCGCGGGTTGACGGCGAGGTCAGGAGGCGCAACTCCTGCTCGCGTGACTCGCGCAGCCGGGTGCGAACCCGTTGCAGATCGGCATCGTTATAGCCTGGGTGACATACCAGTTCCCAGGTTCCATCAGGAAGATTTTCCACCATGAGGCGGAGCAGCCGCTTATTCAGCGAACCCGTGGCTACGATAGCCAGAGTTCCATTCGGCGTCGATATTCCTGCTTGCTGCACCGCCTCGCGAAATTGCCTGGCCAGGCTCCGCAAGACGCCAACCTCTGTCCATCGCCTCCATAGGCTGGGGGATGCAGCCAGCTGAGAGCCCTGGATTCGTTCAAATGGATTTCGTATCGCCTTCACGCCACAGCTCGCCGCGGCCCGCAAGAGCGGACGAAGTACGTGCGGGAAAAGGTGCGTGTGTTTGTGCGAGTCGAGGTGAGTAACGGGGATGCCGGCCGACTGCAACTTGCGGATTTGGGCCGTGGCTTCAGCCTCGATCTCATTTTCAGCCAGGCGGCCCAGCAGGGCGACTGCTCCGAACCTGCCCATGCCTTCGCGGAAGTGTGGGTCGCCGGAGCTGTTGCCGGCGGGATCTAACAGACTGTGGACGTGTGTCTTGTCAAGCAGCGGAGCGCCGTCCACCAGCACCACATGACAGCCCACGCCCAGCCGAGTTCGGGATTGCGCCAGACCAGACGCTTCCTCAAAGGCCTGGCCGTTGGCCATCAGTGTTGCCGAGGTGACGACTCCGCGTTCGTGGGCTTCCACGATGCCGCGATTCACACCGGAAGTGAGTCCGAAATCGTCGGCATTGATAATCAGGCGGCGCACAGCGCCAGTCTAGCAGGGACGTGTGGAAAGACGCTTCCCCGCGGCCGCATCGACCGGCGGGGAGCAAACTACTTCTTCGCGGCCCTGACTCTTGCCCACCGGGCTTTTTGAGCGCGGCGGATTGCAGCCCGGCCCTTGGCGCTCATGGGGCGACGCCTTCTCTTTTCTGCCGGCACGGGCTTGCTGCCATGGTGTGTGTAGACTCCAGCAAACGCAGCCAGCGCCGCGTTCAATCCTGATAGCTGCTGCTGAACCCGGTCACGCTCTTTCTTCAACTGCCCGACAATCCTGGACAAGTCCGCCATTTCTGTAGATTCCCCCTGCTGCCGATTGTACAGCGTGGCAAGTTCTCACAGCGTGCCGACGGGTATGGCATGCCGCGACGGTTCAAGTGCCGCGAAGCGGCGCAAGAGTGCAGCCCAGGCGCAAGCCCGGGGTAAGGATTGGGAAATGACGGAGCCCTGAAAGGGCGAAAGAAAAGATTGTCGCCACACAGACTTTCTCAAGCCCGCGCGGACCTTCCGCTATCGTTGACTGGAAGCACGGATCACGAGTCTAGAGGGCATGAGCACGGTCTTGGGAGTTGACCTGGACTCGCGCTGGATAATGCCAGCGCCAGTTTGGCTGCGCTAGTGCCCAACCCGTTGCTGTCCTGATCAATGCTGGTGAGCGGTACTCGTAACAGGTCATCGTAATGCACGTTGCAGCAACCGACGACGGCAACATCTTTGGGAATCTGCAAGCCGGCATCCAGAATTGCCCGCAGCGCGCCCATGGCAATCGGATCATTGCAGCAAAACACGCCATCCGGTCTGGGATTGAGCTGCAGCAACTGTTTCATTCCGTTATAACCTGTTGCGTCACCCGCGTCATCGCCGTAGCCATATTTCACGATGTACTCCGGCGGCAGTTCCAAGCCGTGCTGGGCCAGCGCCATCGAATAGCCGGATTGCCGGTCGAGGGCAGTGCTCACGTCCGAGCCGCCAATATGCGCGATGGTCTTGCATCCGATCTCGATGAGATGGTTCGTGGCCATCACTCCGGCATTCCTGTCGTCGATTCCTACAAAGTTCGCCGAGATGCCGGGAATCTTCCGATCCAGCAGAACATATGGAATTCCCTGGTCCTGCATCCAGCGCAGACTGTCCGCGTTCGACTGGGTGGAAGCCAATATGAGGGCATCGACCCGGCGCGCCAGCATCTGATTGATCTCTCGCCGCTCCATGTTGGGATCATCTTCCGAGGAAGAAATTATCAGGCTGTAATCCTGCGCCCGCAGCTTGGCCGAAATTCCCTTCGCCACCTGGGCAAAGAAAGGATGCACCAGGTCGGGCACGATCAACCCAACAAGATTGGTGCGGCCGGTCACCAGAGTCCGCGCCGCTGGATTGGGCTGGTAACTGACTTCCTTCATCCGCTGCAGAACTCGTTTCCGGGTCTCGGCGCCGATATCCGAATGGTTCCGCAGGACCTTCGAAACTGTGACCACCGACACGCCCAAGTCACGGGCGATATCTTTCATTGTGGTTGGCATGAATTAATTATCACCCTGGCCTTGGGACTAAGGCCCGCAGCACAACTCCCCCTGGGACGATAGGAACTCATGGCGCAAGCTTCCGTTCTGCGGACGCTCGGTACAGCACGCTGCCGTGCGGCGGGAGCGTCACTGTGACGGAAGCCGCCGGGCCCAGATCTTTCCGCTCCCACAAGTCGCGCAACTCATATCTCGTACCTGTGATGCCCAGGTCTTTCCACGCATACTGAACTTTTTGGCTGGATTCGGTGAGATTGAATACTGCCAGGTAGTGGCTGTCCGCGGCGGATTGTGCCGCCCACACCACCGTCTTTTCCGTCGTGACCGCCAGATGATTTCCGGCTGAGTGCTGGTCTACCGCGATAACCTCAGGATTGGTCAGCAACGCAGTCGTCCACGCATCGGTTTTGGGCAAGTCGCCGCCGACCATCAAAGGCGAAGCGAAGATGCACCACAGCGTAAGAAATGTTCTTTGCTCGTCGTGCGTAAGTCGAGTGTAGCGAGGCTGGCCCCAACCCGGAGCCGGCCCCAGATATCCCAGCGGCAGCATGTCAGCATCCGGCCAATGTCCCGGTTGTGCCTTTCCCGCCCATTTCGCGACGTTTGCGAACTGATCTCCCAAACCCTGCGGATACTCGACCGTGCTGTGCCATAGGTCCCAGATATCATTCGAAATCCGCCACATCTGGGCATATTTCCGCATCTCGTCCGCCTTTTCCAGCGGAGCAGGCCCTGGCGACAAACTCAGAACGATCGGCCGACTGGTCTTGGCCACCGCCGTACTCAACATTCGGATCTCATCGCCCTTGTACGGACGGCTGCTGATGCAATCCACCTTGATCAAGTCCACGTCCCAACTGGCATAAAGCTTCGCAATCGAATCGTAGTAGGCCTGGGCTCCCGTCTTCGAGCCATCAATGCCAAAGTTATCGAAGTTCCAGGGACAGATGTCGGAAGGGTCGGCAGCGTCATTGGCATGGAAAGACGACCCGGCTATGGGCAGATTCTTCTCCACTGCCTGTTTCGGAATACCGCGAAGAATGTGAATGCCAAATTTCAGGCCGAGCGAGTGCACATAGTCCGCCAGAGGTTTGAAGCCCGCATCATTCGCGGCAGACGGGAATCGGTTCACAGCCGGCGTGTAACGGCCGTACTGGTCGATGCTGTATAGCGAAGTCTTGGAATTTCCCTCCGGAATGGGGTTGGTGACAAACCACTCCATGTCCACCACAACGTATTGCCAGCCAAACGGCTTCAAGTGCTCGGCCAGCCATTGGGCGTTGGCTTTGACATCGGCCTCTTTGACCGTGGTGCCGTAGCCGTCCCAACTGTTCCATCCCATGGGCGGAGCCGCGGCCAACCCGGACGCTTCATTTTGTTGAGGCGCCGGCCCCGGAGGAGACGGCGGTTCTGCGCCTCCGGCCAAGCCACCGGCGCACAGAACGAAGACGAGGCTGAACCATAACCCGCGCCTCTTCGGTGAATGATCAACCTGCATCATTTACTTTACCGGTGAACTATACGACCGGAATGAGCGCTGTTCAAGCTGCGGAGCAAAGGCACCACGCATCGGAGGCGCCGTCCAGGGCAAGGGTTTCTTGGTAAGATTGTCCGAGCCCCCAGATGACCCATCTTCTGAAGGCCAGCGCATGCGGTTTTGAGAAGGTTGGGCGGCTAGCTCAGCTGGTTAGAGCGCCTGCCAGCCAAAGCCTTTGCCTTTCGATGTCACCCATTTTCTTTTCTTGCACTTACCTACCACTGCATCTGGCCACATTGCCCTCGTTTGCCCATGATTACCCACCCGTGTGCACTGGCTGTGCACTGGACACGGGGAGAGACTATTTGAACTAATCGCTATGAGTTTCTGAAAGTGCCCGCAAGATGGTGGCAAATTCGTTGTGTCCAGAGTAGGAGGAGCATTTAGGATGCGCGAGACAGATGTCCCAATCGGAAATTCCGGCTTAGCTATCAGCACGGACTGCTAGGGGGTGCTTCTTGCCGTGCGTCGGTCGTCCAATTGATCCGGAGCTGCTTTCCAACATTGCGGGGCTCGTGCGGGCTGGACATGAGTCACGCCGGTCGTCACCGATGATGTAGGCGGTGATTACAGTGAGCTGAGGCAACGTTTCGGCTACAACCCCATTGCCGTACCGAATCAAGTCGGCGGGCAGGCTGGGTTGGGCGAGCGCGGGGGATCAGGGTACTAAAAGCGCAGGCGCGTTGTCGCCGCGATGGAGAAACCGGTCAGAGACGGCTGTCGGAAATGGTTGAATGCTGCAGGTCACATTTCTGCTGGACTACATCGGGCAGTTAGAGAGAGGGGAGAAGAGGCCGTCTCTCAATGCGTTGTTTGTTCTGGCGAAGACCTGTCGGATGCTACCGTCAGAAGTGCTCAAGGTCGTGGAGGAGAGGATGGCCTCCACATCGACTCACAGATAGACCCACCAGGAGATTAACAAATCGGCAGGCCGAGCAAGACTCGGCGATAGCGGGAAATCTGAGCACTTCAACGGACTGCTCTGAGCGGATCGACCCCTTGCTGGAGGTTTAAGCCGCCCCCCTGTGCACCTGTGAATTTACGGTTGTTTCCTCTCAACAATATTGTTGCCAAAGATGAAGCCTATTTCAGCCATGGCCCGAGGCTGGTTCTGATTCGTGCCCGTGCGACCGAAGGCGTCACCCGGCGTGATGCTGCTCGCATGAACAAAGGCAAGGTCTCCGCGAACGAAGAAGCCGCCGTATTGGAAGGTGGGCGTCACAGTGACCGACGTGGCCGCGCTGCCTGGACCGAACATCAGATTGACAGCTTGCTCAGAGGCTTTCCCCGAGCTGGCGATATATTCCCAGCGCACCGGGAGCGAGAAACCGTGTTTGAAGGTGCGATTCACTAAGATCGCACCGCCTTGGGTCGACGCCCCCTTCACAATGCCGATCTTCGCGTTGGTTGGCACATTGGTGTATTGCCAGTAGGGTTGGATGATCCAGGGCCCTTTCGTGTACGTGTAGATGACGTTGTAAATACTGCTGTTGTTTTGCACGGGTGTGGCGTAAGTCTGACGGGCGGTCTGCCCGTAGTTTCCACCTGCCACGAATGCCAAGCTATGGGGCCCTTTGGCATAGGCTAAGGAACCCGACAGCCACGAGTAGCGGTTGGAGTAGAAGCCGTCGTTCCAACTCAGTGAGGCGGTGAACTTGCCCATGGTCTGATTCACTTGGATTCCGCGATTGACGGCGTTTTCCTGGTTCCACAACAGGCCGCGATGGATGTTCATGTTCTCGAAGGTGAAGGTGTACTCGGCGCCGATCAGCGTCGGTAGCGCGCCGATCAGGAAGGAGGTGTTCTTCAAAGAGGTGTTCTTCCCCCCCTGTAATTTCAGAAAGGCAACCGGCACCGGGCCGAAGAGGTTGCTCACCGTTTTGTCGGTGGCGAGGAACGGCGTCCCGAGAGCCGCAATATTGTATGCGCCTGCTTGGAGGAAGAACTGAAACCAGCCGTCTGGCTTTTGAATAAATACTTGCCCGTTACTAAGAGCCGCTTGCGTGCTGTTATCGCCAGGTACGTAATTCCCCGTCCACATACCCAAACCGTCGAGAAGGCCGTTCACAGCGAGCTTGCCGAAAGGTCCGGTGTCGAAGACGGCTGGGGGGAGTCCCAGCAGGGGACCCGTTATGGAAGGAGTGGAGAGCGCTGCCGGCGGTGCAGGTGGCGCTGGGGCAGGTGCTGCCTGGGCCCCATCGGTTTTTGGATCTGTCGCGGGCGGCGGTGTCTGCGCC
>CATPBJ010000018.1 GCA_955652395.1 uncultured Terriglobales bacterium
GGCCTACACCGGCTTGTAGCGCCCCAGTGGTGGTCCCAGTCTTGCTCGCTACGCCCGAAACTTGAGTGGAGCTTTCATTGAAACGCCCGACTCCACCCCCTATGCTGACCCATGGAGAGACGGCTGACTCTGAAAAAATGTTTAGCCGTGCTGACGGAGTCACGAAGTAAGACTTAAAATTTTTCGGTATCTGCACAGCATCGGAATTCAAATCTTCGTCCCAATTGATGACGACAGGCACCTCTATGGAGACCGAGGCAAACCCTGCTTCTAGCACGCGCCGAGCATAATTCACTTCAAAAGTGAGGCCCTTGCCGAAGTGTACGTTGTTGTCGAAGAAGGTTGCTCCCCTGATGCCTTGATCGCTTATGAACGTACGTCCGATGAGACCCGAGAGTTCGTTCTTTTGCGCGCTGGCGTGCGTCACAAAAGTGCAGACAGCCAGTACAGTCGCAGCTGTGAGATGTTTCAGAGACATTGAACCTCCTAATGGCTTGCTCGTCGTCGATTAGTTTTCTGTACCACGGTAGGGCTCGTATTCTCCGAGTATATGCTGTCATTGGTTCCGGAACGGTTGTGAATTAACTTCCTCGGAGCGGTGCTTTCGGAAGTGGATTGAGGCAGCTGAGGGTTCGGAAGCCGCTAATGCGCAAAGCACATAGAAAAGCGCAGCGTTTGCCGGAATCTGTAGGTTGAAATCCACGAAACTGTGAATCAAGATCCCGGTGCACCCCAGCACAGCGGCCAGAGATAGCGCTCCATCCCATGTGAACTCCCAGCGGCGGGAGGTCGGTAAGCCGTGGCGGTACATTCTCACCAGAAACCACAGCATTAGCCCGAAGCCCAACAAGCCGGTCTCTACCAACAATTGCGCATAGTCGTTATGGGCTTCGTTGATGAACAAATTGGTATAAAAGCTTCGGTAACTGGGATAAACCGTTGGAAAAGTTCCCAAGCCCCACCCCCACACCGGCCGGTGGGAGAACATTCTCAAGGAGTCCTTAGTCATATTCCAACGGATGCCGGGGGCGAGGTCTCCGAGGCGGCCCAGTACTTGCCCCTTGCCTAAGAAAGCTAGGAGAGCCAGAATCAACACGCCCACTGCCACAGATCCCAGCGCTACGCGAGGGCTCCGCCTAGTTCTGAAAGTCAGTGCTGGAAACAGTACTACCTCGAGGACAAACGCAATCATTCCTCCTCGTGAGCCGCAAAGAAAGATCGTAGTGGCCATCAAGACGGCGCAGAAAGCGACCAATGCTCGTTTTCCACCCTTGAGCATATGGCCGAAGGCGACCACTAAGGGAATCGGCACCAGCATCTCCATAAGGCCGGCGTAGTGGTTGCGGTTTACGTAGCTCCCATAGATCGCCCCATGCCCATGGAATCGTGGACTATGGGTCCAAAAGATCTTGCCGTTGGAAGTCAGCTCTTGAGCTAAAGCAAAAAAGGCATAGAGGGCGCCGAAGACAATCATGATCAGGACGAACACTCGGCGGGTATCTTCGTGTCTGACGCATTCGGCCGCAATTAGCAGAAGAATGCCGTACGCGACATACTGCAGGGCTTGGTATTTGGTGACGTAGACATAAGCAGACCGATGCAGCGCAATCTGGACGAGAATGAGGCCAAAAAAAAGAAGGGCTGGCAAATACAGCGAATTTTCGGATAGCTTGAGTCGCTTGGAAACAAGTTGCTTTCCTGCCCAAGTGAGCAACAGGGCTGCTGCACTTGCCTCGAGCGTGAAAGTTGACCACTCATCGACTGCACCGAACGCCAGCACGGCGAAAATTAGCACGGCACACAGGCCGAGAACTAGCAGCGAGCGAAACACTTGTGGCTCGCGGCCACGCCGGCTCTTTAATTCAACGGTGCGGGTCGTACCGAGAACCCCATACGATGAGATTTTCAATGTCGCCGATCCTCACCTATTTCTTCGAGCCGGAGATCGTCGATCCAAAGCTTTCCCCGGATTAGCGGGGCCGCAGGCTCACGGACTATTCTCAACAGGAGAAGATTCGTATCCGGACCGGTCTGGAATCGTGCTTCCTGCAGCCGCCACGGATTGGTGCCGAGTGAGTCGTCTGTGAGAACGTACGGAGCATGGGTGTATGCGTCCGTAATCGCGAAACGCGTACCACTGGCAGTCTCCAAATCTTCCGTCCTGCATTCGGCACTGAACTGGTATTCGGTGTTTGGTCTTACCGGGATGAACTGAACGATTCCTGCTTCCGGAGGATTTTGCCCATCGAAGGTGACGGAAAGCGATCGGGTGCCACCATGAAACTCACCCGTATCTATGGCCAGGGCAGCATGTGGGTTCGACTCGTCCCACCAATCAAAGCCGCCGTTCAGCACATTCTCTTCGAATCCCCCGTTTACGATCAGGTTCTCACGCGAGGGTAGATATGCCTGGAGCGACGGATTGACGCTGGCCAGCTGTTGCCAGGCAGCTTGTGCCGCTGCCACTTCCTGCTTGGCGATGAGGAGCCGAAAATAAGGAAATGCCAGCTTCGTCGGAAACGTCTTTTGCAATCCGATCAGATGGCTCCAGACGTTTTCTGCGGCAGCTACCTCCTGCTTGGAAACTAGCAAACGTAGAAACGACAAGTAGAGATCCGGCCTGGGTGGCAGCGCCTGGTCAAGAATCTGATTCGCGTCTCCGGTTGCGCGCCAGCAAAGCTGAAGGGCAGAGTCAACCATCTCCGGATCATTTGCGAGGACGACGCGGAAATGACGAAGTGCCTTTTCTCGATTGCCCTGAATCAAGAAAAAGTTGGCAGCCTCCCAGGCCACGTGCGGGGTTGTGGGGTCAGCGTCGACGGCGTGTTCGACACTCTGTTCCTGCTCGCTCGTACGCCCTGCGACTTGATAGGCACCCGCCAGATCCAACCAGCACCGCGCCTCGTAAGGGTTCAAGCGCACTGCCGTCATATAAGTGGAAATAGCATCATCCAGATTTGCGCCAGACGATTCCAGACTTCGACCAAGCAATTCGCGGTATTCGGCGTTGGCGGGTTCTAGCCGGATGGCTCTTTGGAGACTCGAAACGTCCGGAACAGCGGCCAACCGGGTCGCCAGGTATGCTCGCAGAGACAGTCCGAGGTAGAGCCCCATGAGGACGAACACGGCTGCTGCAAAAAGGAGCTTGCGAAGCGGGGAGGGCAATTCAATCCGCATCTGATTTGTCTTTTTGTATCTTAAAGATGAAAAGACGCTTCGCTGCTACTACCCGGCTAAAGGCAAATACAATTGGCCCAGGTTATGAGACTTTGGCGGCTGCCGCTTTTTCATTTTCGCGTGCCTCCTCATTGAAGTAGTGCTCGCCATATCGGCCGCCATAGTAGTAGTACCCCTCAGCCGAACGTACGTTGAGCGCGTTGAGGAC
>CATPBJ010000019.1 GCA_955652395.1 uncultured Terriglobales bacterium
AACAAGGCGGTTTGGCCCTACGTGCAGCAATGGCACCTCGATGTTCAGCACGAGATTCTTAGAAATACGGTTGCGACGGTGAGCTATGTCGGGAGCAAGGGAACCCACCTGACTCGTTTCTTCGATATCAATCAGGTCAAACCCGTGCCCTTGAGCCAGAATCCTTACAAGGCGGGCGAGCCGATCAGTGACTGCGGAACCACGTTCGACGCGAACGGAGTTCCAATGGATGCTCTCACGCCAAGCGGTGCTCCGGTGCCCTACATTGCACCTACGACACCGGGCGGTCTCCCATCCGGTCCTGCCGTGAATCTCGGACTGGCGTGCGGAAGAGTCGCTTTTCCGGATGAGTTCCGCACTCAATTTCCGGGCATCGGATCGGTGAGTGCATTGCGTGAGCAGGCCTCCTCGACCTACCACGGTCTTCAGGCCTCGGTCAGGCGAAATGTCGGTGGACTGCAGCTAAGCCTGGCTTATACCTACAGCCATTCCATCGATGATTCTTCCTCGGCAAGGGACGCCATCATCCTGGATACTTATGACTTGGCTCGGGCCCGGGCCAGTTCCAACTTCGACCAGCGTCATCTGTTTAACTTGGGGTACGTCTACGATCTGCCGTTTTTCAGGAATCCTGGCCTGTCGCACAGGATTCTGGGCGGATGGCAGTGGTCCGGACTGGCTACTATTCAAACCGGCACGCCTTTCAGTGTGGCTAACGGCGTCACCGGAGACAATGCCGGAGTCCTCAACGGGGTCAGCTCTAGCTCGGCACAGTCTTATCCCAACGTGGTGGGCGATCCGCGGAAAGGTATCTCAAACTTTCCTTTCGACGGCTTCGGCCCGCTGCAGTACAACCCGTCGGCATTCGCTGCGCCGCGCGGCTTGACGTTCGGCGATATGCCGAGAAATTTCCTTACCAACCCGAGGCGCACCAATTTCGACATGGCGATCTTCAAGCATTTCGCCATCACGGAAAGCATGGGCTTCGAATTCCGGGCTGAGGCGTTCAACGTGTTCAATCACATTGAATATGCCTGGCTGGGCGGAGACCAGGGGTCGGCTGCTCACAACAGCCCATTCGCCAGTTCGAACAGCACGCTGACCTGTTACGGGGCAAACAATTCGGCTGGAGATCCGGCCTGTACGGCAGCAAATGCCTATCTGCGGCCTGCTGTGGCGCATAACGGGCGCATTCTGCAGCTGGGAGCGAAGTTTATCTTCTAGACCGAAATGATGGCTTGATCGTCTGCCTGTCATCCTGAACTTGCGTTCAGGATGACAGAGTGCAGCTTTGGTCAGCCCACCTGGGCGTGCTGTCGGGTCCCAGCGACAACTGTCAGGGCCTGTTCCAGGTCGGCGATCAGGTCGTCGGCATTTTCAATTCCTACCGAAAGCCGGATCAGTTGCTCGGTTACGCCCATCTTCTGGCGATGCTCGGCGGAGATCATGGCGTGCGATGTGAGCACCGGCAGGCTGACCAGCGAATCCACTCCGCCCAGGCTTGGGGCCAGCGTGAACAGGTGCAGAGCTTCGGACATGCGCTTGGCATCTTCTCCCGTGCCGTCCACCTCGAAGCTCAGGACACCACCGCCTCCGTGCATCTGCTCCATCGCCAAAGCACGTTGGGGATGGCCTTCGACAAATGGATAGTGCACGCCCCGCACCTTGGCGTGTTGCGCCAGAAATTGAGCGACCCGCAAGGCGTTGTCATTCTGCCGCTGCACCCGCACGGCCAGCGTCTTGGTGCCGCGCAGCAGCAGCCATGCGGCGTGCGGATCCATGACCCCGCCGAGAGTGGTGCGAGTTTCGTGGATCTTCCGGATCAGGTCCTCGCGTCCGGCGACGATGCCACAGATCAGGTCTGCGTGTCCGGCGAAATATTTGGTGCCGGAGTGCATGATCAGGTCAATGCCGAAGTCCGCCGGACGCTGGTTGATGGGCGTGGCAAAAGTGCTGTCGATGAATGAGATGAGATTGTGCTGCTTGGCGATGGCAGCCACCTGGCGCAAGTCAACCACGCGCAGTATCGGGTTGGTCGGCGATTCCAGATAGAGCAATCGGGTGTTCGGCCGGATGGCACGCGCGTGCTGATCGTATTGGGTAGTGTCCACGAACGTAGTTTCGATGCCGAGCTTGGGCAGCCATTGGCTGAAGAATTTTGTGGCGCCGCCGTAAATGTCCCGCTGAGCAACGATGTGGTCGCCGCTCTTCAGCAAGGCGAGGATCGAGGTCGTGATGGCGCCCATGCCCGAAGCGAAGAGCAACGCCGCGTCGACGCCTTCCAATTCCGCAATGGCTTTTTCGGCAACCGTGTGGGTGGGGTTGCCGTAGCGCGTGTAAAACATGTCAGTGGACGTAGCGCGCAGCTGCTGATCGCTGTCCGTGACCTCAAAAGTGGCAGTCTGATAAATCGGAGTGGCGAGCGGTCCGTTTTTCTTGTGCAGATCGGTGCCGGCGCGAACCGCTTCCGTTTCGGGATGATGCTTGTGCTTTGTCATAACTGCTCCTTCGGGAGGCAACGATCGTTTCAAGAGTAACGTTCGCAAGCAAACTGGGCAAGGGGTTGCGGCGGTTTTTGGGCTTAAAGATCTCGACCGCAAAGCTCGCAAAGACGGCAAAGCGAAAACATGAATGTGCGCAGTCTCATGATTATCCGCCCGTGCAATTTGATCCATCTATAATTCGAGAGCTATGGAACTGGGACTGAAGGGCAAGGTTGCGATTGTGGCCGCATCCAGCCAGGGCATGGGCCGGGCGACGGCGGCGGCTTTCGCCGCTGAGGGATGCAAAATCGCTATGTGTGCCCGGAACGAACAGACGCTGGCCCTGGCGGCGGAAAGCATCAGGAAACAGTACAGCGCGGAGGTCTTCAGCTGCGCGCTCGACGTGACCGACGCCGGTGCCGTGCGATTTGTAGAAGAGGTAGTGTTGAGATTCGGCGCGGCCGACATTTGCGTGACCAATGCCGGAGGCCCGCCCGCCAAAGGCTTCCTGGCGGCGAGCATGGAGGACTGGCAGAAGGCGATTGAGGCTAACTTCATGAGCGCGGTGTACTTCGCTCGAGAGGTTATCCCGCATATGCAGCGCAGGCGCTGGGGCCGGATCATTACCCTGACCTCCATCACCACTAAACAGCCATTGGCCGATCTGGTGCTTTCGAACACGGTTCGGGCCGCGGTAGTCGGCCTGGTCAAAAGCCTGGCTAACGAATTCGGAAAGGACGGCATTCTGGTGAATAACGTGGGTCCGGGCTTCACCGCCACGGACCGCCTCAAAGAGTTGGCAAGAAGCCGTTCTGCCGCTTCCGGCACGGCCGAGAAGGAGATCTTTGAAGGGTGGGCCGCGGACGCCCCATTGCGGCGTCTGGGTGAACCGGAGGAAGTGGCCGACACCATCGTCTGGCTGGCATCTGATCGTGCGTCGTATGTTACCGGACAAACCGTGCTGGTGGACGGCGGGATGTACAAGGGGTTGTAACAAATGTTTCACACGGCCTGAGCTGGTTGCTGGCGGTTGCCACGCCCTGCCAACTTCTCGTAAGCTGTGCGGACTCTTCCGATTCCCAGGGAAAGGTGCGCTGAAATGGCAAAGCCAAAGGCGAAACCCGTTGCGAGGAAACGCAAGGACGCGAGATCGGCCGAGCACCAGATCGCCGGATCGAAGAGCGCCGGTTCCAACACAGCGACCAAACGCCGTGCCAGCAAGATGGAGCTCAAACACGTCCCCTGGCATACGGTCGAACTGGAAGATCTGAACCCACTGCTGCAGCGCCAATTTGTAGTTGGTTTCGACATCATGGTGGCGCGTGTCCTAATGAAGAAGGGCTGCATCGTCCCACTGCATAGACATTACAACGAGCAATTCACTTATGTTTTGGAAGGCGCGCTAAAGTTCTGGATTGACGGCAAAGAGATCGTGGTGAATGCGGGCGAAGTCTTGACCATCCCTCCGCATATGCCGCACAAGGCAGAAGCCATGGAAGATACGGTTGATCTCGATATATTCAACCCGCCGCGGGCCGACTGGATTAACAAGACTGATCAGTACCTGCGGGGCGGCAAATAATGCATCCATCCCGTATGCTAGTAACGGAATGACTGATCCCGCCGCATTGGCACCAAAATTGGAACCAGGCGTATCCCAACTGCGCTGCATTGGATGCGGAGCCGCGGGCGAAGACGGGGCCAAGAGTGTCCGTTGCGTGCAGTGCGGCGATCTGCTGGAAGTGGTTTACCCCGGCTGGAAAACAAGCTCAGGAACGCGCGCTGCAGGCCTGGACACGGCCGGGCTCAAGCAACGCTGGCTGCAACGGCGCACTTCCCGGAATGCCCTCGATGAAAGCGGTGTTTGGCGCTTTCGCGAAATCCTTCCCGCATTGCATGATTGGAACCACGTCATCACCCTCCGGGAAGGGAACACGCCAGTGTACGAACTGCCTTCCTGCGGGCGCGCCGCCCGCGTTGAGCAGCTCTTCGCCAAACACCAGGGCATGAACCCTACGGGGTCTTTCAAGGACACGGGCATGACGGTAGCCGCGTCCTTCGCCCGGCAGGGAGGCTTTCGCTGGGTGGCGTGTGCCTCTACCGGCAACACCTCAGCATCCATGGCCGCCTATGCCGCGCGGGCAGGAATGCGCAGTCTGGTCCTGATTCCGCAAGGCCAGATTACCTGGGGAAAACTTTCACAGGCGCTGGACTATGGCGCCGTGACCTGCCAGTTGAAGACTGACTTCGATGGCTGCATGCGCGTGCTGGATGAAGTGGTACAGCGCATGCCGGTTTATCTGTTGAACTCGGTGAACCCCTACCGTCTGGAAGGCCAGAAGACCGCCGCCGTCGAGTTGCTGGAACGGTTCGACTGGCAACCTCCGGACCACATCATCGTCCCGGGAGGGAACCTGGGGAACTCTTCAGCGATCGGCAAGGCGCTGCTCGAAATGAAGGAACTGGGTCTCCTCGCGCGCCTGCCGAAGCTTTCCGTGATCCAGGCCGAGGGTGCGAACGCGTTGGTGCGGACGATGCGCGAGAGCGGAGGCAAGAAGCTCATCCCGGTCCAGGTTGAAACTTTAGCGACCGCCATCCGCATCGGAAGTCCGGCCTCGTGGAAAAAAGCCGTGCGCGTGCTGGAGGCCACTGGCGGCGCGGTGGAGCAGGTGAGCGAAGTCGAGATGGCGTTGGCCAAGGCGGAAATTGGGGCGGATGGCATCGGCTGCGAGCCGGCGTCGGCGGTCACGCTTGCGGGATTGAAGAAGCTGGTCAAACAGGGGTTCGTGAAGAAAAGCGAATCCGTGGTGCTGATTTTGACCGGTAACCTGCTTAAGGACCCGGATTTCACGCTCAAATTCCATCGTGGAGACCTGTTCGCAGGCACTGAGCACGAAGAGGAGGCGTCAGAGGTTCTCGCCCCTCGACAACGCGCTCCCATGGTGCTCGACGCGAGCGCGAATGCCGTGGTGAAGGTGCTGGAGTACGCGGAGCAGATCGACCCAAGAAGGTAGTTGGGCACATGGGTGTCGTATTTAGGTCAGTGTAAAAATCCTGGAGAATGACGACCGCGAAGAAGAATCGTGCCGCGAACCCACCGCTGGAACTGGTGCTGCCGGCCACATCCGCCAATCTGGGTCCGGCATTTGATGCGGCGGCTCTTGCCATTGGATTGTTCCTGAAGGTCCGCGCTCGCACCGCGGATGAATTTTCCATCAGGGCGCGAGGTCGCGACGCCGAAATCTGCAGCCGGGTCGAGAACCATCTCATCTTCACGACCTATCGCGAAGTGTTACAAGAGGCCGGCAAACCGGTGCGGTCGCTTGTCCTAAACATCGACAACCAGATCCCGATCGGCAAGGGTTGCGGTTCGTCGGCAGCAGCGCGGCTGGCCGGGATCGCTCTGGCGGTACACTTCGGCAAGTTGCACTGGACGGACAGCCGAATCGTCGGCGAGGCATCGCGGCGGGAACATCATCCCGACAACGCAGCTGCTTGCTGGATGGGTGGACTCGCAGTAGCGAAAATGTCCGCTGAGAGCGAAGCTCAGGCCGCTTGCCTGAGTCCGAAAGGGAAGTGGCCGCTCCTGCTCGTGGTTCCCGACGACACGCTGCCCACCGAGGAAGCCCGGCGCGTGCTGCCATCGGAATATTCCCGGGCGGACGCTGTGACTAATGTCCAGAATTCCATGTTACTTCTGGCTGCCTTTGTGCAAGGCCGCCGCGATCTGCTGGCTTCAGCGCTCGAGGACCGTATGCATCAGCCTTATCGCGCGCCTCTGTGTCCGCTGCTGCCGGCGCTACAGAAGCTCGCGGCAGGCACTCCCGGCATTCTGGGTGCGGTCCTGAGCGGAGCGGGGCCCTCAGTGCTGATTTTTCTGGATGACAAGATCGGCGCAGACCGCGCCAAGGCAAAAGTGCGGAGGCAGCTTCAAGCCCACGGACTCAAAGCGGAACTAATCGCAACCGCAATCACCAAGCAAGGAGGCGGCCAGAGCAAAGCCTGGACGCGACGACTCTGCTAAGATCAGCTCTCTTAAGATCAGCGACGCCCCTAACCGCGGCGGCGCTCTTCTCCATCCGCCAGCCGGTTTGTGGCCGCGAGGCGGAAGAAGTACTGTTCAAAACTTAGTTGAGGTTCGCTGGCAAAGCGATCCGCATAGGAATTGAGAGCTCGCTTGAAGTGCTCGATCTCTCGTCGCGCGTCGCGTTCGAAGGCGGCGCTCGATGAGGACGGCATAATCCGACGATGTTTGCTGGTTTTCATTTCCTCCACTCCTGGGACTCTTTCCCTTCCCGCACCGCCCGGTGACACGGACGGTCACGGTAGCATCCTGTGGAAGTACCAGTACTTGTCAGGCAAGCTTCTCTACAGAATCACGGGAAGCCAGTAAACTAAAGTCGGCGACGGGGAGTGTAAATGGCACTCTCGTGCCATATAGGGAATGAGGGGTCGGTTGAGGGATGGACCCCCTGTGTCCCTCAACCGATGCGCTTTGTCTACTGGCGGCTGGCGGGCGGAACAATGCCGTTCAGACGCAGATATTCGACCATCTGGCCGTAGTGATCGAAACAGTGGCCCACCGCCCCGGTGGGCCAATGCCAGACGGGTGGCTGTCCCTTCACCAAAGAGATTCTTAATGGGGGCAACGAGGTTTTTATCATCGATGCTACCTGCTGCTTTATGAAGGTAAACGAAGGAATCCTTCAAGTATTTGATGATGTCGGCCTTACTCTTGATCGAGTCCGAGCCGTTCTCTCCGCCGGTATCTACCAGTGGCTTCTCCCCCAGAATAGTACCGGCCAATAGGTAGTTGACTGCCGCCACGTGCTTGACCTGTTGCTCGAAGGTGCGTACGCCCTTGAGCTCACCGCTGGTCGGGGCGAAAGAGTACTTGTCCTCTGGCATCGCGTCGGCCGCGGGCACGAATTCATTTTCCACGTTGGTGATGGAACGATCCAGAACCTGGCTTACCGTGCGGGGTTCCGCAGGTTTGGCGGTTTGAGCGAGCGCAATGCCGCTCAGTAAGAGTAAGGAAGCACATACAGTTTGAAACTGCTTCATTGAGTCTCTCCTCAAGTGAATTCCGAGCGTCCTCACTGGTGCGCCAGTGAAAACGATCCAGGACACGAGGAGCTCGCGCACGAGCGAGGACGCTCGCGCCTACACTAATCCCGAACCACAGACGGCGTTAACTCCAATTGCTGGGCCGTAAGCCGATGGCGGCGGACTGCCAGCAATCCCACTACGAGCGCAACTGCTGAATATAAGAGAGCTGCCGGGACGCCTACTCGAGTCGCCAAAGCTCCCCAAGACGCGCTGCCCAGGGCCATGCCTCCCTGCAACACCAGCAGGTACATGGACAATGCGCGGGCGCGCAGGAACGAGGGACACATGGTCTGCGCCGCGACGTTCAGGCAGGCCAGGATTCCGATCCATGCCGTGCCGCCGGCGAACAATACCAGACAGAGCAGGGAAAATGTTTGCACGCGGCCGGCGGCGAAGGTCATGGCGGCGAAGAGCAGGATGTCGAAGGCAACTACCCCATCCACGGAGAGACGCGTGCGCACGCGAGGCAGAACGGCCGCGCCAGCCAGAGCGCCCAGGCCAAAGAATCCAAGGAGCAATCCATAGCCAGTCGCACCATGCGGGCGAGCTAGGATGGGCAGCAGGGCGGGCAGAGAACTGGCCGCCACGCTGAACGCACCCGTCCGGATCAGGATCGACCGCACCTGCGGCGCGCCCTGAACATAGCGCAGGCCCGCTACCAGAGCATCGCGGACGCGGCCGGTCGCAACGTGCTCGCAGTGTGGACGCTTCCAGCGGTACAAAAAGAAGATTACGCCGAAGAAGGAAGCCGCATTGAGCAGAAACGCCACTCCGGAGCCCGCCGCCGCGATCACCAGTCCACCCAGCGCCGGTCCGAAGGCGCGGGCAACATTGAAGCCGACAGAGTTCAGGGCCACTGCCGGGGCATGATTCTCCGGGCATACGACCTCGGGTGTGATGGCCTGCCAGGCGGGGTCGTTCATGACCGCGCCGAGTCCAAGGATGAAAGTAAAAAGCAAGAGCATCCACGGCGTGACATGGTGGTAGAGGGTGAGCAGGCCAAGCACCCCGGCAGCTACGACCATCCAGCTCTGAGTGATGAGCAGAAATCGTCGCCGGTCGACCATATCCGCCAGCGCACCCGCCGGCAGGATCACCAGAAACACTGGAAGGGTAGTAGCGGCGGTGACCAAGCTGACCATTAACGGTGACATGGTGAGCTGGGTCATCAGCCAGCCCGCGCCGACGTTCTGCATCCAGGTTCCGGTGTAGGAAATTACCGCAGCGATCCAGAGCGAGCGAAAGAGAGGCTCGCCCAGCGGAGCCCAGGCTGAATTCGCCAGGCGCGGAGGCAGACTCTCGGGCGCCGGTGTTTTGATCGCTTCCGACATGGTCAGTGGCTCGCAGCTCCATCCGCCACAAAGGGGCTGACTTCAAAGGGCCATTCCCGGTTCCGCCACGCCCTCACCAGATAAATAGCGATGCCGGTAATCAGGATGAGCAGCGCATAGCGCACCTGTTTCAACGAGTTGGTACGGGAAACCAGCACAAAGATAAATCCGATCGAGGCCAGCAAAGCGGGTAGCGGATACAGCCACATCTTAAAGGGACGGGGCAAATCAGGCCGCCGGATGCGCAACACGATCACTCCAACCGCCTGCACCAGAAACTGAAGCGTAATCCGGATCACAACCAGCGCGGCAATCACGTCGGCCAGCGAAAAGAAACAAAACAATGCCGCCACTCCGCCCAGAGCCAGTAACGAAACGTAGGGGAAGCGGTGTTGCGGATGTACCCGGGCGAACGCCTGGAAATAATTACCGTCGAGCGCCGCCGCGTAGGGCACGCGGGAGTAGCCGAGCAACAGCGAAAAGACCGACGCAAATGCCGTCCACATCACCAGGGCAGTGACCAGGTTTGCCGCCCAAGTCCCGTAAATCCTTTGCATGAAAACCGAAACCACATACAAACCAGAATTGGATTGGCCGGTATGAGTGATTTCCTGCCAGGGCACCACACCCAGGACGCTGATGTTCATCAAAGCGTATAGACATCCCACCAAAAGAATGGATAGCAGCAGCGCGCGCGGGATGGTCTTGCCGGGATCCTGTACTTCATCGCCCAGAAAGCAAACGTTGTAGTAACCCCAATAGTCATACGTGGCGATCAGCATGGCCGAGCCCAGCCCGAGGAAAAAATTGTGCGACAACGTGAAAGCGCCCGGAGGAAAGCTGAAAGCGCGTGCGGCGTCGAAGTGACCGAACCCCGCAATGATGATCCAGCCTATCGTTACCAGCACGCCGGCGAGAAGCAGCTTCGATATCCAGCCGACGCTGGTGATCTTGCGATAGAGCAGGATCATGGCAAGCACTACCACCGCGATGGCAAGAAACGTGGCCCCCGACATCAGCCAACGCAGTTGCAACGTGCCCAACAAGGGCAGATGCAATTCCCAGAGATGGTCGGCGTACTGATGTTCGAGACCGGGCCAAAAGTATGACGCGTAACCGGCTAGTCCAATCGCTCCCGACGCCACTGAAAGCGGCGCACTGAAAGAGAGCTGCCAGATGAACAGAAAAGAAATCAGCCGTCCCAAGCGGCGCGAGCCGTAAATCTCGCGTAAGTAGTTATACGATCCGCCCGACTTGGGCATGGCCGCCCCCAGTTCCGCCCACACCAAGCCGTCGCACATGGCGAAGATCGCGCCCAGGATCCAGCCCAGCATCGCTTGCGGTCCGCCCATCGCGCCCACGATCAGAGGGATGGTGATGAACGGTCCCACCCCAATCATGTCGATCATGTTCAGCGCGGTGGCGCTGCTCACGCCAATTCCGCGGATGAGAGACGCGCGTGGTTGATCGTTGGTCGTTGGTCGTTGGTCGTTGGTGTGAGCCATAAGCTGCATATATGAGGCGCGGTTCGCGTAGAGCGGCAACGATCGCGTATGTGTCCGATGCGGTACCCATCGGACTAGTGACCAACGACAAACGACCAAACGACTAGTGACTACTCTCGTGTCCCGCTCCCAGCAGATTCACGTACAGTCGGATTGCTCCCGGAACCCCGGCGGGCAGTTGACGGAAGAACGCGTATCCGGTGTAGATATAGGTCCCCTTGCCGTACTGCGCCCGCAGCAGTCCGCCTTTGAGCGGCGACTCGCCTGGATCATGAGATGAAAGCAGAGGCCGGAAGTTACTGTCCCACTGGTCCATGAAATACAAACCTCGCTCCTGCACCCAGCCGTCGAAGTCGCGTCGCGTGATCTGGTTGGGGTAATGGAAGACGCTGTCCTCAGGGGCGAGAATCTCGACCGGCGCCTCCTCGACTGAGACTCTGCCACGGCTCATCTGAGCCGGGAACGGCGTGAAGTGGCCACTGTTGAAGTCGCCGGCGCTGGCGTTGTATTGCACGATCAGGGTGCCACCCGCCGAGACGTAATCCAGCAGCTTCTTATTGTTGGTCGCGAGATCCTTCTGTGTGTCATACGCGCGGATGCCCAGAACAATTGTTCCGTATTGAGCCGGATTTTCGCTGACTAGTTTTTCCGCCGGGAGCACCGTTACGTCGATGCCGATCTGCTGCAGCACGGTCGGAATTTCGTCCCCGGCCCCGGGGATGTAGGCGACCTTGAGATCTTGCGGGACTTTCACATCCACGATGCTGACCCGTTGCAACGCGGGCTGGTAGTAGTAGGCGCTGGCCAGGTCTTCGCGAGTAACAAAGGTGTAGCCTTCGCTGTAATTCTTCCCGCTTGCGGACAGCACTGCGCGAATCTGGGCATGTCCTTCCTTCAAGCTGCCCGGAACAACTTTGAATTCAAAATGTTTCCTGTCCCCGCGCTCGCGCAACTCCACAGGAATCTCTTTGGGCTCGATTCGCCAGCCGACGGGGGCCTCCAGACGGAGACTGCCACGCGAAGCGCCGGTCAGGTTCGAACTCACGCCCACTTTCACGGTGCGTTCGGAACCATTCGCGCTGGGAACGATCTGCTCGCCCGGCTCCAGTTCGATGGAGAACGCCGGTACAACGGCCAGAGGACGTTTCTGCTGCGCACCCTTCTCATCCGTAAACGCCACCAGCACGGGCGCCGAAATTTCAGGGAGGGCGTCCGGGGTCTTAGGGGCCGGACCGTGACTTCGAGAGGCGAGATCGGGGACATCATAGTGGGCACTGACTCGAAAGGGTGGCGGTGGGAACGGCAACGTCTGGTATTGAGACGCGTCCACAGTGTAGACGCCGTCCCGCTCCGGGTCGTTGCGGTGCAACGCGGGCCGCGTGGGCGGCGTGTTCGCCGGCAGATCCAATTGGAAATCAGTCTGGTAGTCCTGTCCCGGCTGTAGTGGAGGAATGTGCTCCTTCGCCGCGCTGTCTTGTACTTGACCTTCAAGGAATAGCGAGCGCAGTTGCAGAGGATGCGTCGAGCCGTTGTGCAGCGTTACCCTGACTGTGAATTTCTGGCCCGGGGAAATCGCTGCCAGCGGATCCTCTCCCGGCGCAAGTGTGCGCGAGGCTTGCGGTGAAACCAGCGAGGCCTGGAGCGAAAGATTCAGCGCCAGATTGAACGCCATGCGAGCCTGCCACGCTTTCTCTCGCAGACGGGCCAGCACGTCCTGCGTCTGTTCACCGCTTACCTGATTTTCGAGACGGCTGAGCGAGTTGACTACGGCCAGCAGCGGCGCAGCTGCGCTACCCGGATCTTTCTCCGCGTTTCTTGCTGCCTCAGAGATGTCATTTTCGATCTGGGCCATTTCTTTTGCTCCAGCTGCGTCGAATCTTGAACTCAAACCCTGCAAACTCGTATCTATGCCGTCAAAAAAATCTTTTTCGTGACCGTCCTTGTCCGTGGCTGGTGGGACGACCGAGTCCAGTAGCTTGTAGTAGGTGTAGCGATCGCCGGGTTCGACCGACCATCCGCCTGCGCCCTGAGAAAGCTGATGTCTCAAGCCGTCCATCGCGAACTGGATGTATGACATGCCCAATAGCGGATTTATGCGTCCTGTATTCAGCTTGACGGTGTAATTTTCCGCGGGGCAGGTCATCGCACCAAAGCCACACACATTGCCGATGTAAAGCTTCTTGGCCTGCCAGGGTTGCAAGCCTTCCTTGATCTGTTCCGGGAACCGCTTGGGGTCTGCCGCCGCGCGGAACGCCTCTTTGGTGAGTATGGCAGAAGCCTGGTGATGGCCGTGTCCATCGCGATCCGTCCCGGAGAATCGTGCAATCAATACATCGGGGCGAAAGGTGCGGATTACTCGCACCATGTCGCTGAGCGGGATTTCGTGCCCTCCCCACTTCTGGAATGTTTCGTCCGGATTCTTGGAATAGCCGAAGTCCGCCACCCGGCTGAAGCGCTGTTCCACTCCGTAGTAGCGATCCGAAGCGGTGAGCTCGAGCGTACGCAGCACGCCCAGGACATCGAAAAGATTGCTTCCGACCTTGTTCTGGCCGCCTTCGCCGCGAGTCAGGGTCATCAGCAGCGTAGTCACTCCTTGGCCGCGAGACTCGAGAGTTAACATGCCTCCATCTTCGTCGTCGGGATGCGCGGTGGTCTGCATCATGCGGGCCGTGGTTTTCAGGCGAAGCAGCATCTCCTTCAAGCCAGCCGCGCCGCTGTCGGGGGGAAGAGGAGCGACTGGACTAGGCGGTGCTGGAGCCTGGGCTCGAGGCGGCGCAGCAGCCCATGTGCCCAGACCCAGCAGCAGGCCGACGCCGAGGGTGCAGAGTTTCAAAATCAATTGTCCTGGGAGTTGGGCGTATCGAGGGGCTGAAACTCCATGACTGGCATTTTTCATGCGTAGGGAATGGTTTTTCTCGAAGATGAGAGGCAAGATTTCTTCCGGATTTCCTCTTTAAGTATATGGACTGTGCGGGAAACGAAGAGTTAGCCGCTAACCGTGCGCTTATCCTACCTGAATCACTTGCTCTGTGGCGTGCTGGGGCTCTCAATCGCCCGTTGGCACGCGTGGGCCGCAGTCAGCAGCTCGTCAAATCGCCGGTCGCTATGCAGACCTCGCAACAAGGGGTCGGAAAGCAGGTTGGAGTGAGCGCAATAGTTCTGTTCGATTCCGGTCTTAAGCTGGTGAAAGGCCGCTTCCCTCTTGCCTGCATAGGCGAAAAGCGTTCCCTGATAATAGGAGGTCTCAGGGTCGGGATCGGAAGGCCCGCTGGTTTCGGCGTCGCGGGCCATGCGGTCCAGCTCGGCCGGAGGCCGAAGCCCAAGGCAGGCTTCCATCAGGTCACGACGGTAGTGGGGAGCGTCGGCCATATGCTTCACTGCCTCGCGTGCTTCCGCTATCCTGCCTTCCCGCAGCAGCAGGGAGGGAGTGGCATAATTAGCCCATTCGGAGCCCGCGTCCAACTGGATAAAATCCCGGGCGCGGGTAAAGTTGCCCAGTTCCATGAAGACCCAGGCGCAGGAACGGAACTGGTAATTTCCTGGCGCCAGCGTAAGGGCGGTGTCGCACTGACGGGCTGATTCCTCGAGCATGCCGGCATAGCGCTGAACATAGCCCAAGGTGAAGTGGCTCTGGGCGTTCTCCGGACGACGTTTGACCAGAGCCATAGCGGCTTCATAAGCCTTTCCCAACTCACCCCGGTCCACCCGATTGACGATTAGTTGAGAGGCAGCGGCGATCAAATTTGGATCAAGGGCCAACGCGCGTTCCAACGCAACATTCGAGTGCTGGAACATCTGCTCTCCACCATTCGAGTAGGTGGAGTCGTAGTAATACCGCTGGCCCACTTCGGCCCAGGCCGGAGCGTAATTCGGATCCAGTTCGACTGCGCGTTCCAGAGACTTGATGGCTTCACGATTAGGGGCAGAGTCGTGGGACAAGGCCACGCTGCGCAAATAAAGCTCATAGGCTTCCTGATTGCTCGGCCGGGTGCTGGTTTCCAGAAAGCCGCCGGCCGCGCCCAACATGGGCAGCAAACCCTGGCGAACCTGCTTGGCCATCTGTTGCTGTAACGCAATCAGGTCTTGCGTGGAACCAGTGAGATTGCTTTGCCACAGAAGCTTGTCGGTGTCGGTCTCAATCGCCTCCACGGTCACTATCAGATGATTTGCTTGCTTCAGGAAGTGCCCGGTTAGAACCGTAGCCACATGAAGCGACCGGCCTACTTGCTGAGGATCGAGATCGGCGCCCACGTATTTTCTGGTGACGGTCGAAGGACGAACGTCCAGAGTGCGGGAATAGGTAAGCGTGTTGGCGATTTCGTCGGCCAGCGCAAAGCGGAGATAGTCCACGCTGAAATCACCATTGAGGTTCTGCAGTGGCAATACCGCAATGGAATTCTTGGCTGCACCTGCCGTGTTTCCGGCGCGATGTTTCAGAAACCAGGTTCCCACTGCTGCCAGCACCGTGAGCAGCAAAGCAGTAACTGCGATCAAAAGGTAATTTACCGGTTTGCTGGAACCCTGGAAGGTCTTGCTGACCCCGCGCAAGGGAGAGGTTTCGCGGGCGCCAGTCCGGGTCAATCCCGATTCCGTTTCTTTCTTCAGGTGCTGCAGGTCGGCTTTCATCTCCGCAGCGCTGGCGTAACGTTTGCTGCGGTCTTTCTCCATCGCCTTCCCGATAATGCCCTCAAGTTCTTTGGGAAGCGCGGCATTCAGCGTTAAAGGCGAGGGTGGTTTGGTGTGCAGCACGGCATCCAGGGTCATGACCACGTTATTGCCGGTGAAGGGCTTCTTCCCCGAGGCCATTTCATAGAGCACTACGCCGAAGGAAAACAGATCGGTTCGCGGGTCAAGCTCCTCGCTGCGTGCCTGTTCCGGAGACATGTAAACCGCAGTTCCGGGAATCACGCCCACTGCGGTCAGGGAGTCTTCGATCGGCGTTTCTTCGCTGGTTGCCATCCGCTCATTCCGCAAGAGTTTCGCCAGGCCAAAATCAAGGACCTTGGTCTGCCCGCTGGAGGTAAGAAAGATGTTGGCGGGCTTGATATCGCGATGAATGATGCCCTTGGCGTGGGAAGCGGAAAGGGCATCGGCCACCTGGATGGCGACATCGAGCAGTTCGTCGATGTCCATCGCCTTGCCCCGGATGTGCTGCTTCAGGCTCTCCCCGTCCAACTTCTCCATGACGATGAACGGATGGCCGTTATGATCTTCGACTTCATGGATCGTGCAGATGGACGGGTGATTGAGCAGAGACGCGGCGCGGGCCTCGCGCTCGAAGCGCTCCATGGCCTTGCTGTCGCCGGTGAGGTTGTCGGGAAGAAATTTTATGGCGACGTGGCGGCCCAGCCGGGTGTCTTCCGCTTCGTAGACGACGCCCATCCCACCGCCGCCAAGTTTGCCCAGAATCCGGTAATGGGAGACCGTCTGGCCGACCATGGTCGCGCTGCTCGAAGTTTGACCAGACGTTTCGCGGTCCATGGCGAAGCTCAGCCCCTTTAGGCGGCTATGTTAGGCCGTGGGTCGTATCTGGTCAACTGCCAGGAGGGGATAGCTGTGGAAGGTGAAAATCCAGCCAACCCGGTGTATTTTGTCCTGCATTGCGTCCCCCGAATGTTCGATTTTCAGGCCCAGCCGGGAGCGCCAGCCTTAGGGGTTTTGCCAGGGTGGGATTCCATGAACCCATCCATGATCTGAGCCCTTGCCGCAGCAGTAAGGTTATAATTCAGCCCATTCATGGCGCTCTCCTCAGGAATGAAGCTAGGGCCTTACGAGATCCAGTCTCTGCTCGGTGCGGGCGGAATGGGCGAAGTGTATCGCGCGCGCGATGCCCGGCTGGATCGAATCGTGGCCATCAAGGTCTTGCCTGCGTCTTTCTCGGCAGATACTGACCGGATGCAACGCTTCGCGCAGGAAGCGCGGGCCGCGGCAGCACTCAATCATCCCAACATTCTTTCGATATTTGACATCGGGGACGAGCAGGGTTCGCCCTACGTGGTCTCCGAGCTGCTCGAAGGGGAAACTCTGCGTGAGCGGCTGCGGAGTGGCGCGATTTCCTGCCGCAAGGCGATTGACTACGGGTTGCAGGTGGCGCGGGGACTGGCCGCGGCCCACGAGAAGGGCATCGTGCATCGTGACTTGAAGCCGGAAAACCTGTTCATTACCAGCGATGGCCGAGTGAAAATCCTTGACTTCGGCCTGGCGAAGCTGACGCGGCCGGAAACAGAGAGCGGAGGAGCGGATGCGCCCACCCTTCACGCGGTAACCGAACCGGGCCTCATCATGGGAACGGCCGGTTATATGTCTCCGGAACAGGTGCGAGGCCAAGCCGCCGACCCGCGGTCAGACATTTTTTCCTTCGGCGCGATTCTGTACGAAATGATCTCCGGCAAGCGTGCCTTCCACGGCGAGACCTCGGCCGACACCATGAGCGCGATTCTCAAAGAAGAAACCCCCGAGCTTTCAGAAACCGCTCGCAGTGTGCCAGCCGGGCTGGAACGAATTGTGCGGCACTGCCTGGAGAAGAATCCTGCACAGCGTTTTCATTCGGCAGGCGACCTGGCGTTCGACCTGGAAGCGCTGACCGAGATTTCCGCCAGCAGCAGCAAATCGGGCGCGCAGGCGGCGGTGGCCCAAGCCAGAGGCGCTGAATCGCGTCGCAAACTGGCGGGTGTGGCTGGAATAATCGCGCTCTCGGCGGCGATGATCACTCTGGGTTGGCGGCTGGGGCGAAGTGGCAATGCGGCGCCTCCGGCGGAGTATCAGCAGATTACGTTCCGCACGGGGTCGATTGGCAATGCCCGGTTCACCCCGGACGGCAGCATTGTTTACGACGCGTCCTGGGAAGGTGGTCCGCACCAGTTGTATCTGGCTCGCACCGATGACAACGGTTCGCGCGAATTGGGATTGAAGGATGCCGCCCTGCTCTCGATCTCGAAAAGCGGAGAACTGGCGATCCGTCTGAACACGGTTTATTTCGGAGGTTATGCCCGAGCGGGAACGCTGGCCAAGGTTCCTTTGAGCGGAGGAACACCCCGCGAAGTTCTGGATAACGTTCAGGACGCCGACTGGGGGGCGGATGGCGAAAGCATGGCGGTGGTGCGCTTCGTCCCGGAGAACAGCCACTGGCGGTTGGAATATCCGGTCGGTAAGGTGTTGCTTGACAGCATCAACTGGATCAGCCATCCCAAAATTTCTCCGGACGGCAAAAGAGTGGCTTTCGCGGATCATGAGAACCCTAGTGGCGACGACCGAGGTTCGGTGGCCGTGATCGAACCTGACGGGCACGAAAGGAAGCTCTCGTCGGGTTGGTCGTCGGCGGAAGGGATCCTGTGGTCACCCGCGGGCGACGAAATCTGGTTCACCGCTTCTGATAGCGGCAGCGCAGAAAATCTGCGGGGGGTGACTCTGGCCGGCACGCTGCGGACCATCACCAACGTGCCGGGAGGCATGTGGCTGCAGGACGCGCGCGACGGAATGACGCTCATGATTACGCATCAGGCCCGGCTGGGGATTCGAGCCATGCCACCGGGGGGTAAAGAGGAGCGAGAACTGGGATGGTTTGGATGGTCTCTTCCTCGAGATATAAGTCGTGATGGTAAGAAAGTTCTGTTCGAGGAAGAGGCAGACGGGGGCGGTCCGAATTACACCGTGTTTCTGCGCGACACTGACGGATCGCCTCCGGTGCGCATGGGCGAGGGCACCGGTGAAGCCATTTCGCCAGACAACAAGTGGGTGATTACCAAACCGGCGAGGGGAGGCGCACTCAGCCTGGTTCCAACCGGCGCCGGCGAGGTCCGGCAGCTGACCCACGACAACATAAGCTACGGCTCGGTGCGCTACTTGCCGGATGGCAAACAATTGCTGGCCTCGGGAATTGAGGCCGGGCACGGGGCCCGAAATTACCTGATTGATCTGAGCAACGGCAACGCTAAGCCCATAACGCCCGAGGGCACCAGTGGTACGCCCCTGTCCCCCAACGGCCGTAGTGTCGCGGTGATTGGGCCGGACAGAAAATGGGGTATTTGGTCCCTTGACGGCGGCGGTCTGCGCCCGGTTCCCGGACTTGACTCGAAGTACTACGTCACCGGCTGGTCGCCGGATGGAATGTCGCTGTACGTGCTCTCCAGCCAGCAACGGGAAGGCGCCGCCAAGGTCTATCGAGTAAATGTCGGGATCGGCAAAATGGAATTCTGGAAAACTTTCGGGGCCAACTTGCCAGCGGGCGTGGCCAGCGTTGGCGGACCACGCTTTTCCGCCGACGGAAGCGCTTATGCCTATGTCTACTCGCAGGTACTGTCGGAGGCGTATGTGGTGAAGGGATTGAAGTAGCAACGTTCGCCCCTCCACCGGCCAGGCCAAAAACCTCCCTACACGTAGAAACCGGCCGAAGAGCCTACCCATTCCATATTGCGATTGTGGTCGACGCCCATCATCAGCCCGCGTCCCATGCGGATGATGGTCATGACCGGCTGCAGCTCGTCCAGCCAGATGTACATGATGCGCACTTCCGCCTTGTTGCTGCCAAGGGGCGTTTCCACGACCGGCTCGAAATTCATGCGTTCCTGGAGAATGTACTGCGAACGCTGTTCCCTGGGGATCACCGCCAGATCCTGGGGTGTGAGATTAATGATCACGCCCAGGCCGGCGAAAGAGAACAACGGTTTGACCACGTAGTTCTCGAGGTCCTTCGGTATCTGCTCCACGCGATCCAGGAACCAGGTCTTGGGCACGCACTCGTGGTGCAGATACGGCAGTGAGAATTTGCTCAAGCGGAAGAACCAGTTGGGATGCCCCGCCCATTCCACTTCAATATCATCGGTGAGCTGGAACGAAATCTTGAGATCTTTGCGCACCATTTCATCCACGATGGCGCGGTTGTAGATGCGCATGATCGGGACCCGTTTGCCGCCGTTCTCGTAGAATAGGAATTTGCCGACTTTCCGAACATCAGTAATCGCGACCGTCTTTATCCCCAGCACTTTCTCGGTCAGCAGAAAATCCGGCAAGGTTTTCTGATGCAGCGGGTCTATTTCCATCAGAATGACGTGGCTGGGATCGTGGTCGGCGATAATGGCTCGCCGCAGCAATCTCTTGTAGTTCTCCAAATCCAGCCCGCCTAGCAGATATTGCAGGTTCGGGTCGAGACCAAAAATTTCTCCATACGATTGTGAGAGCATCGCCTGGTAGGCGTAGAGGGAAGGAAAGCCCTGCAGCTCAACCAGCCTGGGCTGAAGTGTGCCTGAGTGGTCCCGCACCAGTCCAAAATCCACCTGCACAAAAAGAGGGCGCGGCGGCTCACGCGGGACTCTGAACTGGTCCGGAATCGCCGCCGCCGACGCCTTGCGGTACTCGATGCCGTTAAGTTGCTGAATCAGATCCTTGCCGTAATCCGACATCTGATCAAGCAGCGGTTTGGGCAGGAAGCAAGGCGTCTCGCAGACACGAAATTTGACCGGAGTTCCGCAGCGCTCTTCCAGAAGTCTTAGGAAACGCTGATATTTTTCCGGCGTGTAGTTCGCGTTGAACTGCTGTCGAAGGGCAGGAATCATAAGCTTCTACAGCATTGTCTCCTCAGCGGAGTGGCTGCTCCGCTTTGCGAGCAGCTGCGCACTCGAAGAGCCTGCCCCAAGCGAGGTCGAGGGGATCCCTGTGCCCGGCAAACCGTCAATAGTCAGCAGCAGCGATCTGCCGGGTGCCCGAAACTACGCTTCCAGCAGGAACTGTCCGTTCCGCATGATCTGCGAGTCGTCCACCCAGATGTCGAAATTTCTGCCCACTACATCGATATGCGTGGAAGAGTACCACTGCGCTCCCGTATGCGCGCCGTAGGGATTGCCAAAGGCGATATGAACGCCGGGATATTTCTCATCCTGCAGGATCTGTCCAATCACATCTTTCAGTTCAATGTTCGTGCCGATGGCAAACTCGCCCACGCGATCGCTGTTCTCGTCGGTGTGGGTGTAATCCCAGAAGTCGGCTTCAAGTTCGCGGTTCGGGGAATGGGCGTCGGTCAGGCGATTACCTTTGATGTGAATGGTCAGCGGGTTCTCGCGCAGGCTGCCAAACTTGGCGCAAAGCCAGTCGCCTACGACGCCATCAATCACAAACGTTCCATTGACTTCGCCTGGAGTCGTGAACACTTCGCCACCGGGTAAGTTGCCCCACTTATCGGGGCTGATAATGCCGCTGGTCTTGATCCAGCGATAATCCGGACTCAAGTCGGCGGTGAGATCGGTCCCAGCGGCGGTCTTGGCCCGCACCTGCTTCGCGCGCCGTACCGTTTCGATGACCTTGGTGCTGATGCGATCTACTTTGAGGAAGTCGGCCCGCATGCCTTCCAGCATGATCTGACGGTTGATGTTGACCATGTGGGCGTGTCGGATTTTGCGCCGATTGACAACGTCTGTCATCTGCATCCGCGAGCGCAGTTCATTGGCTTGCGCCTGCACCGCGAAGATGCTGACTTCGCTGATCTCGAGATCGTCCGCGATTTCACGCGGCAGGTCGGCCAGCGGCCGGGGAGCGAGCTCTTCCAGAATCCAGGCGCGGTAGGCAGTGCCTACCGTCTCCAGTTCGTGGACCAGGCTGGCTGCGATTTCCTTGGTCGCGTCGTCAGTAATGACGGTAACCCTCTCGCTGGGCTGGATGCGCAGGCACACGTTGACCGCATTGTGTGCGCCGAGAGTTAGTTCAGGATCGAAAGAGAGCGTGCTGAGCTCGTGCTTGGCTTGACTGGCAGGAACGTTCATTACCCTACTTTTCTAACGGGAGCTTGGGCTTCCGTCTCGGCCAGTCCCACTTCCGTTTCTTCGATGATATAGTCCACAACTTTTTTCAGGTCGCCGGTCTCGCGGAATACCCGCAACTGGCGGTCGGCGCCAGTGCCGTTATTCAGGATCTCATGGATATAGTTTAGCTCTTCGCGGGAATCGAGTTCATCCACCACATCGTCGATGAACTCAAGATATTCCAAAACCAGATCGCGGGCCGGGACTTCGGTCTGCTTGCCAAAATCAATCAGCTTGCCTTCGAGTCCATAGCGAGATGCCCGCCACTTGTTCTCCATGATCAAGGCGCGGCGGTAGAGACGGAATCCCTGGTTCGCTGTGTAGAGCTTGTACAGCTTGGCAATGGTAGCCTGGATCAGCGCGGCCAGAGCAATGGTTTCGTCGACCCGCATAGGAATGTCGCACACCCGGAATTCCAGCGTGTTGAAGAAGGGATGGGGGCGAATGTCCCACCAGATTTTTTTGGCGTTGTCGATACAGTTAGTCTTGATCAGCAGCTTGATGAAGTTGTCGTATTCGCCCCAGCTGGGGAAATAATCCGGAATATTGGTTCGCGGGAATTTGTCGAAGACTTTGCAGCGATACGATTTCAATCCGGTGTCCATCCCCAGCCAGAAGGGAGAATTGGTCGAGAGCGCCAGGATGTGCGGCAGGAAATAACGGGCGTGGTTCATCAACTGGATCGCGGTCTCGCGATCTTCCACACCGATGTGGACATGCAGGCCGAAGATCAGGTTGGCCCGTGCTACCAGCTGCAAGTCTTCGACGATGTTCTTGTAACGAATGTCCTCTGTGATTTCCTGCACCCGCCAGTCGGCGAAAGGATGAGTCGCCGCCGAAGCCAGCCGCAGGCCATTCTCCTTGGCCAGGGCGATCATGTCGCGGCGAAGTTTCTTTACTTCTTCCCTGGCGTCCTTGATGTTGCTGCACACCGAGGTTCCAACCTCGACCACCGACTGGTGCATCTCGGCTTTCACCCGCTCCTGCAAAAGCAGCTTGCCCTTCTCGATAATCTCAGCGTGGATGTGGGAGCGCAGATCGCGCGTGACCGGATCAACGGTCTGGTATTCCTCTTCGATCCCGATGGTGAAAGTCGGAAGCATGGCTGTCCTTCCGGGGGATGCTCGCTGCCGGCCTGGTTCTGGGCAGCCTTCCTGAAGCGGGGACTAGTATAGCAATCTGCAGCTGAAAGCCGAAGCATGCCCGCAGCGGGTTGGCCTGAGATATCCGAATCGGTGCCGCCTTAGCGAACTTTGCGGCCTTGCGGTTAAGAGAATTTACCGCAAAGACCGCCAAGGAATCGCAAAGTGCGCAAAGCAAGGCCGAAGGCCCCTTGCCTTTACGCTTTTGCTTTTTTCTTCGCGGGAGCTTTCACCTTGGGAGCTCCGGCCGGCTTTCCACCCGCCAAAAACTCCGACCAGCGCAACTCTTCAGCCGGATTCTCATCGCTAAGCGCTTTGGTTACAGCCATTTCCGCGACCGCATTCACGATCCAATCGAAATTCTCCCGGCCCACGGAATGGATGTCGGCGTCGGGCGCCGGATTAAGGAAGTCGATGGCGTACGGGACACCGTCTTCTACTGCAAACTCCACGGTGTTCAGGTCGTAACCCAGCGACCGGCACAACGTCTGCGAATCTTTCACGACCCGGTCCAGCAGCTTTAGATCAGCCGGCGCAGGATTTTTCACATAACGCTCATGATGCGGCGCCCTTGGGTCATAGTGCATGATATGCACTTTTTCCTGCCCGACGACGTAGCAGCGGAAGTATTCCTTGAACTCGACGCCATGCTGCAGGGTCATGCACAGGTCGCCAGTCTGGTTGTAGTGATGGAAAAATTCCTCCGGCGAGTGGACCTTGTACACATGCTTCCATCCTCCGCCCGAATACGGTTTGAGAAAGGCCGGGAAGCCCACGTAATCAAAAATCTCCTCCCAATTGAGCGGATAGATCAGGTTGCGCATAGACTGGTCAGTCGTGCCCTCGGGATGCTTGTGGTGAGGCAGAATCACCGTAGGCGGAATGGCGACCCCCAGCTTGGACGCCAGGGCGTAATTGAAGAACTTGTCATCGGCGGTCCACCAGAACGGATTGTTGATGACAATCGTTCCCGTGAGCGCGGAATTCTTCAAGTAAGCACGATAGAAAGGGATGTCCTGTGAAATACGATCGATGATCACGCGATACCCGCTGGGTTCCGCCATCTTCACTCCGCCCAGCTTGACGAACTCCGCAGTCACGCCCTCGACCTTCATGCTGTTGACCTTTTCCACCAGAGCCGGAGGAAAAGTGTTTTCCATGCCGAACATGACGCCGATTTTCTTCACGGTCACCTCTCTCTGTCATCCTGAGCGGAGTAGCTGCTTCGCTTTGTGAAGCAGTCGCGCAGTCGAAGGACTCCCTAGGGCCGTCACACCCTCTGTCGTCTTGAGATGTCTCTGAAAATCTCAAGCTCCTAACACCCGCTTACACACTAGGGTCCTTCGACACCGCCAACCCGTTCGTAAGCGAATGGGTTGGCTGCGCTCAGGATGACACGTTAAGCAAAATATTTTACCGCCATCCTCTGCCACAACGGCCAATCGTGCTTTGAGTTTTCGCCCCACACATCCAGCCAGTGCGGAATCCCCTTGGTATTCAAAATGGCTGAAAACTTGATGTTTTGATCCAGACAAATATCCCAGTCGGCCGATCCCAACACGATGTTCATCTTCCGGTAACGGCTCAGAAACCAATCATCGTTCATGTGCGGCAGAAAATCGGGCGGACAGTTGAAGTAGCAGTCGTCGTCGTAATACCCATCCAGAAATTGATGGATATCGAAGGAGCCGCTCATACTCACGCAGTAGGTCACCACATCGGGATGCTTGAGCGAAAAATTCATCGCATGATAGCCGCCGAAACTGCAGCCGGTGACCGCCAGCCGGGGCGCATTGTTCTTCCAGCGCAAGAAAGGAAGCATTTCGTGCAGGATGTAGCGTTCGTACTGCAAGTGGCGCAGCACCCGCACCCGGGGATGGACGCCCTTGTTGTACCAGCTTTCGGTATCCACTGCATCGGGACAGAACACCTGCAGCTCGCCAGCTTCGATCTTCGACCCTAGCAGCCCGATCATGTTCCGGTCCTCATATTCGAAAAACCTGCCCATGGAAGTGGGAAACACGAGCAAGGGCGTGCCCGCGTGTCCGAAGATCAGCACCTCCATATCGCGGTGTAATTCGGAGCTGTACCCTTTGTGATATTCGCGGTTCATGATTGACGAGGCCGCCGATTGGGGAACGGCGCGAAGTATCTTACCTGATCGCTCTCTCACCAGCGATGTTGATGCCTCAATCTTGCGCTATCCTTATCACCCCATGCGGGTGCTAACGGAAGATGACGTTCGTAAACGGCTTGATCCGGATCGCGTGATTGCCGCCATCGAATCCGCCTTTCGCGACCGCTATCTCTCTACAGTCATTCCGGTCCGACCTGACCTGCATATGGCCGGTGGCATATTTCAAACTATGCCCTGTTATGACCGCGCTCGGAATGCCCTGGGCATGAAACTGGTGGTGGTGCAGGAAAAGCCCCAGCGCTCCGAAGACCGAATTCAAGCCACTTACATGCTGCTTGACCCGCAGACCGGTCGCCCATTGTTAGTCGTGCCGGCGAACTATTTCACCGATATGCGTACCGCCGCAACATCGGCGGTGGCAACAAAATTCCTGGCGCATGAAACAATGAAGGTCCTGGGAGTGTTCGGGACTGGTCGCCAGGCCCGTGCACATATCAAGGTGCTTCCGCGGGTACGCCGGTTTGAGCAGGTTCTGGTCTGCGGCCGGGATGCGGGCGTGAGCCGGGAGTTCGCGCAGCAAATGTCTGCAGAGACCGACCTGGCCGTCGCGCCTGCCGATGCCAGAACCTGTGCCGCCGAATCCCACGTTCTCTGCACTTGCACTTCGTCGCAGACTCCGCTGTTCGACGGCAGCCTGCTTCGCGCTGGCGTCCATCTGAATCTTGTGGGCACCTTTCAGCCCCATGCGCGTGAAGTGGATTCCGCCACCGTACAGCGGGCCCGGATTTTCGTGGAGAGCTACGAAGGTGCTCCCACGCAGGCTGGTGATCTTTTCATTCCGATCCAGGAAGGCGTGATCGGTCACACTCATGTGGCTGGCGATCTGCATGAGCTCATAAGCGGGAAAAAGCGAGGAAGAACAAGGGCCGACGCCATCACGATATTCAAGAGTATCGGGTGTGCACTGGAGGATCTTGCGACTGCGGAACTGCTCATTGCGTGATTCGTGGCTATGCCGAACTAAACGCGCCGAAAATCGCCACACATGGATAGTGACAAGCTTACGCGAAAAAATGGTCATTACTTTCAATAAGTTACAGTCCATCTAATGCACCATCCCGCCACTAAACCCCTGTTTTTCCCCTTTCGTTGACATATGCTCGTGCTTCCCCCATGTCTTCAATAACATAGGG
>CATPBJ010000020.1 GCA_955652395.1 uncultured Terriglobales bacterium
AGTTACATCCGATCACGGCTTCGCAACGATCAGTAGGCACGAGATTGACCGTGCGATGCATGTCACCCAAAGATATTCGGCCACCTACCAATATCGTCTGGATTCTGGGGATGCTCTAGAGATCCCAAAGGGCTATCTGCCGGCGGGCTTTCTCGCGATCGACTTGGCACGTGCGCTCGGCATGAAACTTTATGACCCGGACAAGCCGATTGCAGACGGAAAGGGTGTTGTTGGGTATGAGGAGGTGGATCCAACAATTTCTCAGCCGACCGCAACCTTAGCCCAAAGACCGTTGAGCGGGAACGGTTTGATCGGCGACCATGTGCATCGGCCCGATGCATCGGACGCTAAAGTGATCATCACCGCATATGGGGGATCCGATCTCATCTACGTGCCCGATTCCGACGTCGGCCGCGTGCGAGCAATCGCCGATTTCTTGACTCATCAAGACTATGTGGGAGGGATCTTCGTGGATGCAGATCGTTACGTCAATGTTCCCGGGGCGATGCCCTTGCGTGCAATTGGCCTTGTTGGTTCGACACCCCTTCCGAGACCTGCGGTCGTCGTGAACTTCAAAGTCTTCTACCTCGAACCCGGTAATCTACAAACTGCGGTGCAGATTTCAGACACAGTTCTTCAGGAAGGCCAGGGTATGCACGGAGGCTTCGGGCGCGATAGCACCTTCAACAACATGGCGGCAATTGGACCGGACTTCAAGGTGCACTATATATAGATTCGACGCCCGTGAGCAACGCCGATATTGCTGTGACGATTGAACACATTCTTAGTCTTGAGCTACCCGGCACAAGACACCTTCGGGGACGCGTTCTTCGAGAAGCTCTCAAGGGCGGACCTCCTACGCTTCCATTTGTACGCAGAACGGTCGCATCGTCCAAAGCAAACAGCCGACGAACAGTGCTTCATTATCAACAGGTGGGAGAGCAAAGATACTTTGATAGGGCTTGTTTCGTCGATAGTGGAAATACACGTTTGGCTTCGTGTCCGTTCTGACCTGAGATCACCTGAGTATGACAGCATGCCGAAATTGAATAGATTTTGCTCAACTTCCGGCTAGCGACAATCCGTCAGGAACCGCGTTCGTCACTCTCCTCGAAGCGCTTATCCAATCAGTTTCTGAACCTCACAGCTAGAGGCCGCGAGTGGCCGACGGCAGACCGATTGGGCGCTACGGGGCCGCTGCTCGGGAGTTTGAGCCAGAACGAAACTCATTCAGGCGGCCGCTTCCTCCTTTGAGCAACTCTCGAACCTTATTTGCCAGTTCATCCGGAAGAAAGGGTTTTTCCAGAAAAGCGCAGCCCTGCAGCAACATTTGTCGTTGCTCAACTGTCTCCTCGGCATAACCGGACATAAAGACGAACTTCACATCCGGACTGAGGGCTGCGATTCGTTGTTTGAGCTCAAAGCCGTCAACGTGGGGCATCATGATATCGCTCACCACAAGGTCGATGGAGCTCCCATGCTGCCGGAAGATTTCAACGGCTTCTGCGCCATCCTTAGCCGCGAGCACCTCATGTCCGCGCCTCTCGAGGGATAGGGAGATCAGCCTCCGAAGTGACGTTTCATCTTCCACGACTAGTATTGTCCCGGTCTTGTTACGCTCTGCCGGCGCGGATGTTGGGACACCGGCTTCGTCAACTGGGGATTGGACCCGGGGCAGGTAAAAGCGGAAGGTTGTACCCTTTCCAACGGCGCTTTCTACGATAATGTAACCCCCACTGTGCTTCACAATACCGTGGATGGTCGAAAGACCCAGCCCGGTACCTTTGCCGGGTTGCTTGGTAGTAAAGAATGGCTCAAAGACGCGAGAACGCGTCTCAGCGTCCATTCCGCAGCCAGTGTCGCTGACCAACAACATGACATAGCTTCCGGGGGTGAGACCCGTGTATTGACTCGCGTACTCTTCATCCAGATCGGCATTGGCGGTCTCAATAACTATCCTGCCGCCCTTCGGCATGGCGTCGCGCGCGTTCACCACCAAGTTGATAAGGATTTGCTGGACCTGTCCAGGGTCTACTTTCACCTGTCCTATCATCGGCGCCAACACAGGAACAACATCGATGTTTGCTGGTACCAGACGCCGGAGCAGCTTGTGAGTCTCCCAAATGGCCTGATTCAGGTTTAGTTCTGTTGGCTCCAGTACCTGCTTGCGGCTAAACGCAAGCAGTTGGCGGGTCAGCGAAGCAGCGCTCTGGGTAGCGGCCTTAATCTCGGCTACTTTCCGACGCAGGCTTTCGTTTCGTCCAGCTTCTTCCGACAGAAGCTCGCTGTAACCGAGAATGACGCCCAAGAAATTGTTAAACTCGTGGGCGATGCCTCCCGCCAATTGGCCTACGGCCTCGATCTTCTGGGCTTGTCGCAGCTGCACTTCCAGCGCTCGTCGCTCGCTCACATCTTCAGCGATGAATTCAAATCCCTGCACGACACCCTGTTGATCGGCTAACGGTCGACCACTCAAGCGAACGCTGATAATTTGCCCGTTGCGTCGTTTCCAGGCGACTTCCTCATCGATTGTCTCTCTCGCCCGCCATTGTGGAACCAAGCGAGACCTCTCATCCTGATCCGCATAGACATCCGCCGCGCATAGCCCCAGGACCTCGTCCGGAGAGCCGTATCCCAGCATAGCGGCCAATGCCGAGTTTACTTCCAAGAATCCGCCATCCACTGTCTCTCGATAAATCCCATGCACCACGCCGTCGAAAAGTGAACGATAACGTGCTTCTGAAACAGCTAGCGCTTCCTCAGCTCGCTTGCGCTCTGTTATATTTCGCCCGACGACCGAGGCACCTACGATTCTGCCGGCCTCCTGGATGGGCGAGACCGTCAGTGAGATGTGAATACGTTTGCGGCTCTTCGTCAGTTGTGTCGTTTCGAAGTGCTCGATACGCTCCCCGCACCCGAGCCTTTCCAGGATCTGGGGGATTTCATCGACACGTTCCGGAGGACTAAGAACGGAAACCGACTTTCCAACGACTTCCTCGGCACTGTAGCCGTAAATGCGCTCCGCCCCTTTGTTCCAACTGGTAATGATCCCATCTAGATCCTTGCTGATTATGGCATCGTCGGATGATTCGACGATGGCGGCGAGTTGGAACCGCTCCTGTTCAAGTCGTTTGTAACCGTTGATGTCGCGGCATATACCCGTGAAGATATGCTTGCCATCTCGAATAAATTCGCCAAAGGAGATCTGCAGCCAAATCTCCTTGCCATTCTTGTGCAGCCCAGGCAGCTCCACACCTTCCCAAGACAGATGTCTCTTCCCAGTTTCGACATACTTTCTGATGGACTGCTGATGAATTTGGCGGAGATAGTCAGGCATGAGCATCGTGAGCTGCTGTCCCAGTAATTCATCCTCCCGGTAGCCGAAAATCCGTTCCGTCGAGTGGTTCACAAATTGGATCTTGCTATCTTCGTCGATCACGATAATGGCATCCGAGGCGATTTCGCTGACCGTGCGATAGAGCGCTTCCGACTCTCGTAGGATCCCGCCAGAGTGTCCGCCCGCCGGCATCTCGGCCGCGCCAGCGCGTGAGAAGGTCTGAGGTATCGATTGCCGATGTGACTCGACTTGAGTCATGACCTGACGCGCCAACTTGCGCAATCCATCAGTCTGTCCTGCTGTCAGCCCGCGCGGAACAGAGTCCATCACGCAAAGCGTTCCCAAGGCGTACCCTTCTAGTGAGATCAGTGTGGCGCCGGCGTAAAATCGCATACCACCATGCGTCGCCAGAGGACAGGCGCCCAACCTTCGGGCGTCTTCTAAGGTGTCAGACACGACCATAATGTCAGGCTGAAGAATGGTGTGGGCACAGAATGACATCTCTCGCGGGACCTCGAGTACGTCCCAGCCGATCCGCGACTTAAACCATTGCCGGTCCAAGTCCATGAAGCCGATTAAGGCGATGGGAGTTCCGCAGATATAGGCGGCCAGACGGGTGAGATCGTCGAAAGCTTGCTCAGGAGGCGTGTCGAGAATCCCATAGCTCCTAAGGTTTTCGAGCCTGGCCACTTCGTTGTCGGGCAGAGGCAACTGCATCACTGAATGCCCCGTAACTGCCAGCCCAGCGGAACTAGACGGCGAACCTAACACTACTTATATCCTGGCCGTGGACGTGAGCTATTGGCAAGGAGGGAACCTGGCGGCATGCAAACGGGGGGTACAATTACCCATCGAACGATCCAGAACACGAAGCCCTTGCGTTGGCGGCACCCCCAAAAGAACAACATTGGAAATGGGGTTTTCGTGGTTCGGAACGGATCAAGGCGCTAGACTATCGATGGGGCAGAGCTATGTCGCGGGAATGTACTTGTTCCTAGGGAGATCCGTAGCTAATTCGAACCTGTGGGCTACGGGATTAGGGGTATGAACCCATGATCACGCCAGATGGAGCGCTGCCTGGTTCTTACGACTACCGTCTTGTCTCTCTTTCGGTCTTAATCGCCATGTTTGCCTCCTACAGCGCCCTTGACCTCGGTGGGCGGACCGCGGCAGCACGCGGCCGGGTGCGTTTGATCTGGCTGGTGGGCGGGGCGACTGCCATGGGCGTCGGTATTTGGTCCATGCACTACATCGGCATGCTGGCTTTCAACTTGCCGGTGCTGGTGCTCTACGACTGGCCGACGGTGTTACTGTCGCTCCTAGCCGCCGTTTTCGCTGCTGCCGTCGCCCTGTTCGTAGTGAGCCGGCCGAAAATGGGCTGGCCTCGGGCGCTAATTGGCAGCGCGATTATGGGCAGTGGCATCGCGACCATGCACTACACCGGCATGGCGGCCATGCGGCTGCCTGCGATGTGTTCCTACGACCCATTGCTGCTGACCTTGTCCGTTGTCCTCGCGATCGCAATTTCGCTGGTGGCGCTGTGGCTCACGTTTCTTTATCGGGAGGACGAGAAAGCGTCCGGCTGGCGGAAGGCTGCCAGCGCGATGGTGATGGGTGCGGCAATACCCGTCATGCATTACACGGGCATGGCCGCAGCCCGGTTCACGCCCTCTGCTATGGCTCCAGACACGTCTCATGCAGTGAGCACGTCGGCGCTCAGCATCGGCGGCGTCAGTGCTGTCACTCTGCTGGTTCTTGGCTTTGCTACGCTGACGTCGGCGGTCGATCGGCGGGCGGAAGAAGCGTTGAGACAAGGGGAGCAGCGTTTCCGACACTTGGTCGAAAGCGTTAAGGATTATGCGATTTTCGTTCTGGACTTGGATGGTCGTGTCGCCAGCTGGAATCTCGGAGCCGAACGGATCAAAGGCTATCGGGCGGACGAGATTATCGGCCGAAATTTCTCTTGTTTCTTTCCCCTAGATGACATTCGCAACGGCAAACCCGAACAAGAGCTTAGGACGGCAATCAGCCAGGGCAGGTCCGAGGACCAAGGCTGGCGGGTGCGCAAGGACGGTTCAAAGTTCTGGGCGAACGTGGTCATCACTCCTCTTTTGGACGGGGCAGGTCGTTTGCGGGGTTTTTCGAAGGTAACCCGGGACGTCAGCGAGCGGAAGAAGATCGAGGACGATCTGGCGGCCAGTGAGGAGAAGTTTCGCAACCTCGCAGAGACCGCCAACGATGCCATCGTCTCGGCCGATAGCCGAGGTCACGTCGTTTACTTGAACCGGGCAGCAGAGAGAATGTTCGGGTATTCTGCGGACGAAGTTCTCGGCCAGCCGCTCACCATTCTCATGCCCGAGAGGTTCCGCGAAGCTCACCGAAAAGGGCTTGACCGCTACCTGACGACAGGAGAAGTCCATGTATTGGGCACCACGATAGAACTAGCAGGTCTAAGAAAGAACGGTAGCGAGTTTCCTCTCCAGCTTTCGTTGTCCGGTTGGAAGACGGGCGGGGGCATGTTTTTTACCGGCATTATAAGTGATATCACCGAGCGGAAAAAGGCAGAGCAGAAATTCAAGAGTCTCTTGGAATCAGCGCCCGATGCCATTGTGATAATCGACGGCAAGGGCGACATCGTGCTCGTCAACTCGCAAACCGAAAAGTTGTTCGGCTACTCGCGAACGGAGTTGCTAAGTCACAAGGTTGAACTCTTGCTACCAGAACGGTTTCGAGGTAAGCACCAGGGCCACCGGCACCAATTCTTCGGCGATCTCAGAAGCCGCCCCATGGGCGCGGGCCTAGAACTTTATGGCTTGCGCAAAGATGGAACAGAGTTTCCGGTTGAAATCAGCCTCAGTCCACTAGAGACCGAGGAAGGCGTGCTGGTCTCCAGCGCAATTCGCGATGTCACCGAACGCAAACGAGCCCTGGACAAGATTCAGGCCCTGAACAAGGAAATGGAGCATCGCAACACGGAGCTCATCGCAGTAAACAAGGAACTGGAGAGTTTTAGCTATTCAGTTTCTCACGACCTCCGCGCCCCACTTCGAGCAATCGATGGCTTCAGTTTGGCCCTTCTGGAGGATTGCCAAGGCAGACTTGCGCCGAACGAACAAGCGCACTTACATCGCGTTCGTGCCGCCACGGCACGAATGGGAGGACTGATCGACGACATGCTGACGCTAGCGCGCACCACGCGGTGTGAAATGGTTCGCGAAAGAGTTGACTTGAGCGGCGTTGTGCGGGAGATTGCTTCTGAATTTCAGAAGTCAGAGCCGGAGCGCCGCGCGACGTTCGTCATCGCGCCAGGCTTGATCGCCGAAGGCGATCGCGCCTTGTTGCGAGTTGTGCTGGAGAATCTGCTGACCAATGCCTGGAAGTTTACCTCCAAACAGCCCGACGCCCGCATCGAATTCGGAATCCGTGACGACGATGCTCGAGACGTCTACTTCGTGCAGGACAATGGCGCCGGATTCGATATGAAGTACGCTGACAAGCTTTTCGGTGCCTTCCAACGTCTTCACGATGGTAGCGAGTTCCAAGGAAACGGCGTCGGATTGGCGTCCGTGCAGCGTATCATTCATCGACATGGAGGCCGGGTCTGGGCCGAGAGCGCGTTAGGACAAGGAGCAACGTTCTACTTTGTCTTGGAAGCTGCCGGCAACGGGACTGGGTCACCGGGAGGTCTGCATGAGGGACTTGAAAGACAAGGTCATCTTGTTGATCGAGGATAATGCTGACGACGAAGCGCTCACACTGCGGGCACTGGAAAAGAACAACATCAAGAATGAGGTCGTCGCAGCCCACGACGGAGCCGAAGCGCTAGACTATCTCTTCGGAACCGGCCGATATGCTGGACGCGATTTGACCATAATGCCTCAGGTCATTCTGCTCGACTTGAAGTTGCCAAAGGTAGATGGTTTAGAGGTCCTCCGACGGCTACGAGCGAACGATCTCACGCGCCTCCTGCCAGTTGTCATTTTGACATCCTCGAACGAAGAACAGGATCTAATCAATGGTTACGGGCTAGGCGCCAACAGCTACGTGCGCAAGCCCGTCGATTTCGGCAAATTCATTGATGCCGTTCGACAGCTCGGCCTTTACTGGTTGATTCTGAACGAGACCGCACCGACGACACGGATGGGCTAAGTGAGCGTAACTCTTCGCGTTCTGATTGTCGAAGACTCGGAAGACGACACGGCACTGCTGGTTCGGGAGCTGAGTCGTGGTGGTTACGAGCTGACGTTTGAGCGGGTCGACACCCCGGCGGGCATGAGCGTCGCCCTCGATAAGCAGGAATGGGATCTCGTGGTCTGCGATTACTCGATGCCACGCTTCTCAGGGACGGAGGCGCTTGCGCTCTTGCGTACCAAGGATTTGGAGGTGCCTTTCATCTTCCTCTCGGGAACCATGGGGGAAGAGACCGCCGTGGCCTCGATGAAGCAGGGCGCGCAGGACTATATCATGAAGGATAATCGCAAACGCTTGCTCCCGGCGATTCAGAGGGAACTGCGTGAGGCAGACCAGCGGCGGGAACGCAAGCGCCTGGAACAGCAAGTCCAGGAGCTACGAAAGTTTGAGGCCATCGGCAGGCTTGCAGGAGGCATTGCTCACGATTTCAACAACGCCCTAGGGGTGATTCTCGGGTGGGCGCAAATGGGATACGACAACGTGCCTGCTGATAGCCCAGTTCGTGAGAACTTCCAGATGATCCGCGACCAAGCCCAACGCTCGGCCGGATTAACCCGGCAATTGCTGGCGTTTGCGCGTCGTCAGGTCCTCCAGCCGCGAAACATCAAATTGAACGACTTGGTATTGGGAACGATGGCTCTCCTCAAGGCCGCCATAGGCGAGCGGGTGGAATTGAATTTCACCCTGGCACCGGACCTCCAGGTAACCACGGCGGATCCCACCCAGATCGAACAAGTGCTTATGAACCTTTGTCTCAATGCGCGGGATGCCATGCCCCAGGGAGGACGCATTGTCATCGAGACCCAAAACGTCGAGATCAGAGAAGACTCTTACCGGACTCGTTCGTATGGCCAGCCTGGAAGACACGTCTTGCTCTCTGTCTCTGATACAGGCGTGGGAATGGATGCGGCAACCCTTGACCGCATCTTCGAGCCTTTTTTCACTACGAAGGAGATGGGAAAAGGGACGGGACTAGGATTGGCGACCGTGTATGGCATTGTGAGGCAGCACGGTGGCTTCGTGAATGCGCGTAGCGAGCCAGGACACGGAACAACCTTTCGTGTCTATCTTCCTGCCAGTACTGGCCGCCCTGAGGCGGTTGAATTAGCGGCGAGCGAAGAAGCTCGGAAGGGCGGCGGGGAAACCATTCTTGTGGCCGAGGATCACGACGCACTCAGGGGAATGGTTCGCGAGAGCTTGACGTCTCAGGACTATACCGTAATTCTGGCGAGTGACGGGCAAGACGCTGTGCGCCTTTTCAAGGCGAACGTGGAGGAGATTCAGCTTGTTGTCTTGGACGTTGTGATGCCTTCTTGTGGTGGACCGGAAGCCTACTCTCAGATGTGCGCCATCAGACCTGATCTCCCGGTGATCTTCATGACCGGTCACACGGCGGAATCAGCTTCGCTGAATTCTATGATTGAGAATGGAGCGCTCTTCCTTCAAAAGCCGTACAGCCCAGAGATTCTTGGTCAAACCATACGGCGGGCATTGAACCGCAAGTCGGCTTGACGCTTGTGTGAAACCACCTCCGGGCCTCGCAGCGATCGGCGAACGCCATTCCTTTGTCGCGGCTGATTCAACATTTCGGAGACTACGTCCGAGTAGCCAATGATCCGGCCCAAACTTCCACAAGCCCTCGATAGCAGGGAAGGCTCCGTCAAGAACAGAATTGTCCGGTCCGGTGGGTGATGTACCCGCGATGTTAGTTGTGTCAGCCACGCACTCAGACCGGAAGACTGCTTCTCTCCAAATTGCAAGACGGGGCGTGCGCCCCTGTACGAACAGTCGTCGCAACTAGGAATTACCGCGCTTGCGGATGCCGAGCAGCTTCTGCTTGCCTCCGGTTGGGTGTTCGCGCGGAACCAACCCAACCCAGGCTGCGAACTCCCGGCCCTTGCAGAAGGCCGCTCCGTTGCCGATCGCGCGATGATTGCGGTCGCTGTAACCGGTCCAATGCTAGGATTGCGTCCAGCCGTCGACAGACTTCGCTCTCCTGCGCACGTCGCGGTCAGTTGATCTCACGCAGCTTCGTTCGAACTACACTCGAACCATCATCACTTGTCTGATACCTCTGGTATCGCGGTTTTCTGAGGACGGGCCAGGATGGCGGCCCTCCGCCTCTGGCGCTCCCACCAAATGGTTATCCGCCGCTTGGCATCATCGATCTGGACTGCTGTCATTCTCGATCCTATATTCTTCAATCGATCGTTGTCGTTTCCCCGCAATCCCGCGGCGATACTGGCCCACGTATAGGCGCGTACGTAGTCTCTTGGAACACCTCGACCGCTCAAGTAAAGGTCACTAAGAGCACGCTGGGCTCGGACATTGCCCTGGTTTGCAGCTCGTTTGAACCATACCCCTGACTTGCGCTCATCATGTGGCACTCCGATTCCTTTGATATAGGCCAGCCCAAGCTTCCACTGCGCCTTGTCGTTACCGCTTGCCGCGGCTCTCGCAAACCAAGCCATTGCGTCCCGGTAGTCCTGAGGAACGCCTTCCCCATCAGCGTATCGCACAGCCAGTTCGTATTGAGCAACGGAATCACCCGCCCTGGCTCGGTTGAATATGTGATTCACATCGGTGCCCTGAACTGCTTCCTGGATTGCTAGAATCACCTCTTGCCTAGTGGCGGTTAGCACACTGTCCGGCCCTTTCGGTTGCGCGTTGGTCTTCTTATCCGGTTCGGACAACACATGCTGCCGCGGGGTACCTGGCCCATGGTTCGCGCCCGCGATCGGAATTGTTGCGACGTATGTTGTTACTTTTGGATTTTTGAGGTGATATCCGTAGGCGAAGACTACTGCCAGAGCAAGGGCAGTGGCCAGTCCTATTGTTGACCAGCGAGCCCCACCCGGAGGGTCCTGGCTCGTCGTCACCGGTGGGTCAGGTAATTGTGATTCGACGTAGTGGCCCTTCGATTCAGGCGATTCAGCTGCCTCCGCGGTCGGCAACCGGTTGTCATGCTCCTGCAGTAGATTGCCATGGGCCGAGAGTTCCCGGAGATCCCCTAACGCCTCAATATCCTTGCTTGGGGGCGGATCAAGACATCGATCCGGTATTGGCGCGGTCTTAGAGAGTAACTCTAATACCTGATCGACCAATTTACTCATCGCGGCCGCGTCATGCTGATGGAACGCATTCGGATTGATGGACAAAACTTCGAACACGCCCAATACCTCGCCATTCTGCTTAATTGGCAAAACCAGCAAGGAGCGAATGCCCATTTCTTTGCATAGTTGGGGGTCAACCCGCCGATCCGTATTCGTGTCGTTGCAGATCAGGATTTTGCCGGTACCAAGACAAAGCCCGGTGAGGCTGATGCCCGCGTGCAGACGGGTCCCCACTTCTGGGGCGGGAGCCCCAGTGGAGGCTCGGCAGCACACAGTGTCGTCTGTGTTGAGCGCAATAGCCGCTCCGGTTGCCCCTGTTCTGTCCATTGCCTTTTCCAAAATGGCCTGAAGTTCCGGTTCAGGGCCTACCGACTCTTTGCCTCGAGAAGTCGTGATTGGACTGGATGGGAGTGTGCTGTGCTCGGTGGGGCGTGGTTCCTCAGGAGAGCTGGCAATACTTGAATTATCAGGCAAGGGAAAGCTCGACATACCACGCCTTCACAATAGGTCCCCGACCGCGTTTAGGCGATTCGCACCAGGCTCACCGCGGGAGTCAGCCAAAAGCTCGGGACGCTAAAACTTCCAGACATAAAGTTTTAGTATACAGCTGTTAGCCGATTTACTACTCTGGTCAAGTCAGATCGCAAGCCGTAAGCTCACGTGAATCGAAGCTTCAAAGGATGACCAAACGCCCTTGTTACGCTGCGCGAACAAAGCCGTGCTTCTTTCCCTGATAGCCAGCTCATTCGGAAGGGCCTACCCAGCCCAAAATGTGAAATCCGCAGGATTGTTAAGGATAGGGGGAGCAGCCCGTGTGCTAGACGAAATTTCCAAGAAATCTCAGAATGCAGTACCCGATGCGGTCTTGAACAGCACGAAGTGCATCGTGGTGATTCCATCGATCAGGGGGGGAGCGTTGAATGTCAGCGCTGGCGGAATGGCTACCTGCCGTGAATCAGCGGATCGCTGGGGCCCTCTTGCATTCGTCAGATTCAACGGGCGTGGTATTCGGGCTCCCCGTATTGATTTGCTGGTTTTTGTTTTGAGCGACACGGGGGTGCGGGCATTGCGGTCTGGCGAATTGCAAATCGGAGGACAGAAACGGACGGCCGCCCCTCTTGTGAGTACAAGTCCCGTTACCACCCAGGTCGAACTGACCGCGGAGTTGCTGACGTATGAAGGCACAGCGGGCGTGCTCTCGAGCAGTGAAGCCAGCGGCGTCATTCGCGGCGATGCAGACACCTCGCAACCGATCCATAACGTAGTGCCGAGAAAAACGACTGAGAAATATCTATCCTCGGTTGTTTCTTTCTTTAACATGATCACGCCGACCGGGATCGTGATCCACCACACGGCAGTGATTCCCGGCGAAAATACGGTGCCCCGCAGCGAGCGCGATATAGATAAATATCATCGAACTCGCGGCTTCGAAATCTTGTGTTTCGGTCGAGTTTACCACGTGGCCTATCACTACCTCATTATGCCCAACGGCGCGGTGAAGATGGGCAGACCCGAAAGATGCGAGGGAGCGCATGCGGCAGGGTACAACTCCTACTTGGGAATTTCGATCGTGGGTGATTTCAGCAGCGAAGATAACCCAACCGGAAAAAAGGGGCCGACTAGACCAAGCGCCAAGCAGATCGCCTCCCTTATTCAACTCTGTTGGCGGCTGAAAGACCGTTACAACATTCCCTTGCAACACATCGTTCGCCATAGTGATATTTCCAGCACCAAATGTCCCGGCGACCGGTTTCCCTACCGATCTACTCTGGATCAACTCCAACGGAGACCAGCTGGCGTAAAGCCGGGGCGGGGATGATGCACCTGAAGGGTCTGATGTTGTGGCTTACGATAACGGCTGTATCGACGACTTTGGGCACGACTCCGAAGCGGACGCCAAGCAATACGAAAGCCTCTAGTGAGGAGCCATTCCGTAGCTTTCGCATACTGGACGCTAGGCTGACTCTCCTTACGAATCAGCAGGACGCTTTGAAAGCGGCTTTCAATCCACTGCAGTCGGGTTCTGGAAGCATAGCTGCTTCGTCGGGGCTTCGAACGAAGGCCTTCAGGAATATGAACTTCACAGCCGCCGGAATCGAGCGTATCGCGAGCGGGTTGGAGCGTTTGTACGAAGGGCGCCACCAGCTTTTCGGGGTCCAAATGTTCCGAATGATTCGCATCAAAGCAGAGGAAGTTCAGCGCGGCGTCAATGCTGTGGCAAAAGCGCAAACGCGCAGCGCGCTAGACCTCGCTACAAAGAGGCTAGATGAACGGATAGTGTCCCTCGTTGTTCAGTTCCAAGCTGCGTCCGGAGGATATGGAGCCGCTCGTTGCTCCCCGGATGCGTGGACATGCTGCGAACCAAAGCGGTCCAAAGACTTACTTCAAAGTGAGCGGCTGGCGTGCATGTGGGGGTGTGTTGCAACGGCCAAGAGCTGTACAGGGTTCCTCGGTCCGCGTATCCGGCGGCGCTGAAGTTGATAATATGTAGCCTCTTGCTCGCATCACTGGCAGGCGCAACCGAGTCGAAACGATTTCCTTTCGGTAGCCAAGTTTCTACTGCTTTGGGTTCGCCAGTCGCATAAGCGACAAAGACAATCGTTCCGAATTGCGGGTGGAGAACGGCCAACGGTGCTCTCCGCCGCCCGGACCATGTTCTGCGGTGGTCGACTAAGATGGCTCTCGAAATTGCAGCTGCGCTTCTAGCGATTCCAGCCATGCCTCGAAAGAGAGCCGACAGTCGGGTTCGATGCGGAGGAAACGCAGGCCGATCGCAAAAGCGTCCCTCCAGACTACCTCAGCCTTGGCCCGGAAAACCTGCGCGCTTGTTCCGGGAAGCCCGAATTGTATTGTGAGCGTGCCTTCGACCGCGGCAGGCCCGAAATGAGTGACCGCCAGTCCACCTTCACTAACGTTCATGATTTTTCCCACGACAGTCTCGTTGGAGCACGAGAGCGTGATGGACAGGTCTACTTTGTGACGGAAATATCTGCGGTGCTCGCGTTCCATCCTCGGAAGCGCAATGTCAAGGTGGCTTCGCAACAGCGTATCGGGAACGGGCTTCCCCGCAACGAAATTGGCTCCTGCTTCGACCGCTGCGCTGACGCTAGTCTTGCCATTCAAGACCGCGAACACCACTGACAGCTTATTGGAGCGGCTGTTGCGTATCGTGGCGAGCGCGTCCATGGCCCCACGGACATCATCGCAATCAATAACAAGACCATCGATGTGCCGGCGACCAGCGAGCTCGACGGCGCTTGCCGCGTCAGCGCGAAGCTCGAGTCCGACACCCGCAGCGGAGAAAGTGTTCTGCACCACGCCTAGCAATGCCGCGTCGCCGGTCAGCAATAGGCAGCTCAAACCCGCTCTACCGAACCCCATCCCCTCAATCTACGCAAACGACCAGGATTCCCAAAGTGACGGAGGTATTAAGGCTCGCATCTTGGATCTGATTGGGTTCGGTAGAGCATTGCGCTGGCTCTGACTTCAGCAGAGTCGAAAGCTACAGACCGGATGCAAGCTGGCTGACGGGGAATGGGTTTTCACGACGCATGGGGTTCATCCCGCGGTTTTGTCTTGGCTCCTCGGTCGGGAACTATTTCTGCCCAAGGCGCAGCAGCCGACAAACGAAAACGTTCCGGCTGAAGCTTGGGACGCTCGTCAGAGAGCCCTCTTCCGCAATCGGCGGGGGATTCTCTCCGGACCGATAGCCGCAAACTAGCGCTCCCCCACAGCCAAATCGGAACTCCCTACACATCGGGTTCTGGGAGAGGGTGCGTGCTCAGGATTTCGTAGTTGTGGTACTCGTACGTTTGTTGACTTCCCAGAACGCCGTTTGATCGGCATAGGGGCGGCGGTTGCCCGCCGACCCCTGCCACACCACCGTGCGTACGGGTCCGTACACGGCGGTTCGAGTCAGTTACGCTAGCACCCATCGATCAACGTCGGAAGCCCGAGCGATTTGAAGTAAGCATTG
>CATPBJ010000021.1 GCA_955652395.1 uncultured Terriglobales bacterium
CCCCGATAGTGTACGGGGGAAGGCCGACGACGTGGAGGAAGAAACAGGCATGTGCACTCCGCGGTACCGCCGTGACAGGGGCCCAGGCACCCAGGGAAGGAGTCACAGAGATAACGTCGGGAAGGTCCCACCGGCAGCAGGGGCTGGTAGCAACCTGCAGAGACTCCTCGAACGAGGCTTAGGCCGAAGGAGAGGAGAGCCGAGTAGGATTGGCACATGAGTCTGTAGGAGCTAAGACCGGGGAGTAATGTCCCCGCAGGAGACGGCACACGTCTCCCTGATAAAGGTAACGCCAATATCAGGCAAAGAGACTCTGGGTACTTGGTGGTTCCATTTTCAGCACGGTGGTCGGACACAGAGCCGATGTAAGCCGACGCAATGAGATGGAACTAAGCTGAGAGCAAACCATTCGCGTCGGGGCGTATGCGTACCAGCGCTTGAACCTCGTGGCGAAAGGGAAGGCTTACAGACGAGATGCCAAGACTTCAAACCGGACCTGGGAAATTCGGCCGTCCGGCATTATAGGGGGGCCTCGGAAAACGTGGCCATGGCGGAATTGTGAACCACCTCGCAACCGAAAGGGCGAAAGTGGTAACCCTCTGCCTAAAGCAAACGCGTCCGAGTTCTATCCCAATCACCACCTTCCGAGCCGGTTCCGAAAATTCTGAAAAAATTGTCCGCGCAAGGCTAAAAATATTTCGACCGGGTGGGGGTTTTTGGCCGCTTCGATCCATCGCACCTGCCGCCTGCTCTAGTTCAACCCTCGCATTTGCTGGGAAATTTGGCATCTGCACGTCCTGCTGCGTTCCGTTCAAGCGTCCGTCGGAAGCAAATCGCCACAATAAGAATACCTCCGATGAGCAACGCGATGTCGCCGATGCTAAACAGTCCAAGCCGTGCTTGGTCTGCCAGTAATGGCAACCGCGTTTGCATCGTCGCACCCTGCCACATCGGGCTCACAGGACGCACCGTGGACGCCATTCCGACCACAGGCATCGATCCTGCATTGGTGTCCGTTACTAGGGCATTCATCCCCAGTCCGCAGAGCATTAGCACAACGCCGGTCCGAACCAAAGGAGATCGAACTATACGTAACACGAGCCACAGGATTGCGCAGGACTCACACAGCCAGATCGCTGGATGTTCCATCCACGCTAACTGATGTGCCGCTAAGATGAAATGCACGGTCTCCTCCGAATGTTAGAGACGGAAGCAAGCGCCGTGCCAAACCGAGCCAATGATAAGTCGCTTCTTGGCAATCGGATGTAAGAGGGGGCCGACCAAAAACCGGGCGGTCTTCAAAGATCATTACCAACCACGTTCACCCGAGAGGGAAAACGCAGTGCTTATAAATCAGGCGATTTGATCCGGTCACCCCCTCTGGAATCCCTGCTCTCAGGCATCCCTACGACTCTGGCTGCCGCTCGGAAACTATACCGTTGCTGGCGAAAATCTCGCGCTTCAGACTGGTGTCAACTTTGACAGACTGCTGGTTCCCACGCCCGCAAGGGCGAGAATGCAGGGGTGGTTCCGAAACAACTGAAATCGGAATAGGACCATCCAAGGCGGCGGAAAAAGACAGACCGAGGAGAAACATATGCAGCGTATCCACAGGTATCTGTGTTCACTGCTTCTAGGAGCGACAATCGTAGCACCATTGGCGGTCACCGCCAGCCCCAATCCTCAAGAGGGCGAAGAAAGACAGGAGGAAAGGAGAGAGCGCCAGCGGCGGTATTACGACCGCGAACACAAGGATTACCATGTCTGGAATGACCGCGAAGATCGGTCTTACCGGCGCTGGCTGGCCGAAAAGCACTACCAGGCTCGTCTTCGGTACTACAGGATGAGGCGTAGGCAGCAGGCAGAGTATTGGGAGTGGCGTCACAGGCATCCCGACGACGATGACCGACGCTAGACTTGGACCGGGCCAAAGGTGGACTGCTTCCACCCGGTGTCCAGCGCATATCTGATACCTCCCCGCACCAACGTCGCGGGCTGTTTTCCCCGACGGCTATGGTGTTTTGAGCCTACCCTGGTGGGATTCGACGCGGTTCTAACTCACTTTTTCGTCTCGCGATATATTTCTCTCATCCTTTTTCATCGCGCCTTTTTTGCCCACCGGTAAAAATCTTTGGCCAGGGTGGGGTTTTTGGGTGCTTCGATGGGTGTCAGTATCTCTGCGCTGAACACAAGTTTTTCATCCGCTAGTGATTTGATTGAGCATCTTCATCACCTTCGCTGCCTTCTTCGCTCGTAATCTCTTCCAATCCGGCCCCGCTGTTCCGCGCGCTCTGTCCGACAAGAAAGCCCACTCCGCATTTGGCTGGCTATGTTCCCTCACGGCTTGCAGCCAGGCGGACGCATATTCTTTGAATGTTGGGGCCTCGCCTCTGCTCCAGAAGTCCCTGGCAAGAATTCTAGCGATTGCTCCATCCCGGAACTTTCCGTTGGTCAGATCCTTCAGAAGGGCAATCATGGCGTGGTTTGTTTTGTCGTATTGCCCGTAGAAAAGCCTGTCATTCCGCCGGGGCTTTTCAGAAAGCGCGTCGAAACACACGACCGTCGCCCGAAAGCATGTTTCTGCCAAAACCACGCCTGTCTTCAGGAAATGGCGAATCAGGTTAAGGGTCACACCTTTCCGATCGTTCTCCTTCGTCTTTCTCCTCCCATCAGTGGTTTCAATGGAGATCGTGTAGGGGATCGAATGCCGCTTGCAAAAGGATTTGATCTCGGCAGTATTCAGATAGTTGAGGTCATCCAACAATTCCTGCTGTTCGTCTTCCGGCAGGCTTGAGATGGGCGATACGGGCATGATTATCCCTGCAACTGTGTCCGAGTCCAATCGCTACAAATCGTTCTCGTCAAACGCAGTTGATCGCAAGTGAACCGAACACTGAGACACCGGAATCCAGCGTATAACTTTTTGAGCCTGTAACAAAACTCCCTTGTTCGAGCGCAGCCTGAGCATGGACGACGCCCGCGGGTCTGAGGCGCTGCTTGCCTACGCCATGAACGGAGAGCCGCTCCCGATCCAGCATGGCTACCCGCTGAGGCTCATTGTTCCCAGTTGGTATGCCGTGGCGTCGGTGAAATGGCTCACCGAGATCGATGTGATCAGCGAGCCGTTTAGGGGTCATTACCAGACCGAGGCTTACGTTTTTGAGTGGCAGCGCAGCGGGCAACTGGTGAGAGAGCCGGTGTCGCTGCAGCGGGTGCGGAGCCTGATCACCGAGCCGGAGCCGGACACCGAAGTCGACCAGGGCGAGATGCCTATTCGCGGTGTCGCATGGTCCGGGGCGGCCCCTATCGCCCGGGTCGAAGTCAGCATTGGCGGTGGTCCCAGGCAGGACGCCCGCTTAATAAGCGAACGGAAGCGGCACAGCTGGCAGGGCTGGGAGCTTCTCGCTCGGCTTGAGCAGCGGGGTTCCACAGTGATTTCCGCCCGAGCAAGGGATATGGCGGGCCGAACACAGCCCGACTTGCCAGAGTGGAATCGTCTCGGCTATGGCAACAATGCCATTCAGAAAATTCGCGTCGACGTTCGGTAGACGTGGCTGCAATACTGCAGAGCATGGTCAACTTTGGCAAGCGCTTGATAGTCAACGCCCCAAAGGGAAGCGTAACCGGGCTCTCCTCGCCATCTCGCTCGCGTGCGGGTTGTATTCGCCTGTTCAGGCCAGTTTTTTCCTGCCCCGTTTCCCGCTCACGATCCACCACCTACCTCGGGCTGCACGAAATCCCCGCGCGAATCCGGACATGGCGAGTCTTACCAAACCGCCGGGCCGGCCTCTGACATCGTGCGGTGCTAAACTGTAGAAACTTCAATGATTTTGAAACAATACTACCTGGGTTGTCTGGCCCACGCCTCCTATCTGATCGGAGACGAGGCCAGTTCGACCGCCATCATCGTCGACCCCCAGCGCGACATCCAACAATACCTTGCCGACGCCGAAAAATTCCGGCTACAGATCCGCCACGTTTTCCTCACCCACTTCCACGCCGACTTCGTCGCCGGTCACCTGGAGTTGCGCGCCCGTTGTGGCGCGACCATCCATCTCGGCTCCCGCGCCCAAGCGGAGTACGCTTTCGCCGCCATGAAGGACGGTGATACTCTCGAGTTCCCAGGACTGCGCCTGCAGGTGCTGGAGACTCCCGGTCACACCATCGAGTCGATCTCGATACTGGTGTTCGATCTCCGGAAGGACCCGGCGCAACCTTATGCTGTTCTCACGGGCGACACGCTGTTCATCGGCGACGTGGGCCGCCCGGACCTGCGCGCGTCGCTTGGGTGGAGTGCCAACGACCTCGGTTCCCACCTTTACGACTCGCTCCACAACAAACTTCTGAGGCTTCCCGACGAAACCCTCGTCTACCCGGCCCACGGCTCCGGCTCGTTGTGCGGGAAGAATCTCTCTTCCGACACGGTCTCCACCCTAGGAGTTCAGCGGCTGATGAACTACGCGCTGCAGCCGATGACGAAGGAAGAATTCATTCGGCTCGTGACGGCAGACCAGCCGGACGCTCCGCCGTACTTCACATACGATGCCATTCTCAACACCCGCGAGCACACTTCGCTCGACAGGAATCTCGAACAGGTTCTCCATCCCATCGAGCTCGATGAAGTCCTGCGGATGGGAGATGCGGGCGCTCAGATTCTCGACGTCCGCGACGCCGCCGAATACGCGAAGGGTCACATCGCCGGCAGCATCAACATCGGACTCGGCGGCCAATACGCCACGTGGGCAGGTACGGTACTTGACCGCGCCAAACCCATCGTGATCATCGCCGAGCCCGGACGCGAGAAGGAAGCTGGCCTGCGACTGGGCCGCATTGGTTTCGATCACGTCACAGGCTACATGCAGGGAGGCATGGAAGCGCTTGCCGGCCGGCCCGACCTGGTGTGGCCAACGGAACGTATCAGCGCCCCGATGGTGGCGGAGGAACTGGCGAGCGCCGGTCCACCGCTATTACTGGATATCAGAAACCCGCGCGAGTGGGCGACCAAACACGTTGACGGCAGCGTGAACGTCCCGCTCAACCACTTGCAAGAGCGCATCGCCGAAATTCCGCGCGACCGCCGCATTGCGGTCCATTGCGCGGGCGGCTACCGCTCGTCGATCGCCGCCAGCATTCTGCAGCAGTATGGCATCACGAATCTAGCCGAGATGGCCGGCGGCCTTGCCGCCTGGGAAGCCGCTAAACTGCCGGTGATTTCGGAAGCCTAGAGCGGACAGTGCCGCCAGCAGCCCGCATCCCAATCTGCCGCTACCGGATCTTCCGCATTGCTGACCACCCGCCCAGAACCCCGGCCGAGGCTTGTTTGTCGCCGGCGATATGCGCCGCGGTCAGCCGTTGATCGTCTGGACCTTCTCAGAAGGCCACATTCCGCGCTGCGACCCCATGCAGCGCTGTCATCGTCCGGCGCATGCTGGAGATGCGCCGATGCAAAGTGGAAACGAGAAGCACAGCTTCTCCCCACAGGACGTGAGTTGGCCCATTCTTAGGCGACCAATTCCAACATTCTTCGAACGAAGGACCCGCGGACGCGCTCAGGTATCCCGGCCCGTGGCGCTGCACATGCGTGGGCGTGGGAGCTCCCGCGCCTCATCTGACCGCACACGCTACTTCGGCTGGGGGACGATCCGCAGGTACGGCTTCGGCGCCTTCCACCCGCCGGGGTACTTCTTCTTTGCCTCGTCATTCGAAACGCTGCCGCTGATGATGACGTCGTCGCCGGGTTTCCAGTTCACCGGCGTTGACACCTGGTGCTTGGCTGTAAGTTGCAATGAATCGAGAACGCGCATCACTTCATCGAAGTTGCGGCCCGTGCTCATCGGATAAATGAGCTGCAGCTTGATCTTCTTGTCCGGGCCGATGACGAATACGGTGCGCACGGTGGCGTTATCCGCCGGCGTGCGGCCCTGCGAAGTGCTGCCGCTCGTGGCCGGCAACATGTTGTAGAGCTGGGCGATCTTCAGTTCCGGGTCGCCGATCATCGGATAGCTCACCTTGTGTCCCTGCGTCTCCTCGATGTCGGCCGCCCACTTGCTGTGATCCGACACGGGATCGACACTGAGCCCGATGATCTTGCAGTTCCTCTTGGCGAACTCCGGCTGCAGCCCGGCCATGTAGCCGAGTTCGGTGGTGCACACGGGGGTGAAGTCCTTGGGATGGGAGAACAAGATCGCCCAGCCGTTGCCGATCCACTCATGAAGGTGGATCGTGCCTTGCGTAGTCTCAGCTGTGAAATCGGGGGCCGTGTCGTTGATGCGCAGCACGGCCGACAGTTCAGCAATTGCAGTACCTATGTTTTCTCCTCCTGAATTCAACAATTCAGCTTGCTCGAACGTTCCAGTTCTTACCTGCTGGCCCTCTCGGCCCGGTGAGTTCAAAAGGAACGAAACCCGTCCAGAATTGCCGCGGGATGTCAATTTTTGCAGGCAACCGTCACCCCCCACGGGGCGCGGCGGAAAGATGCTAGAAGAGACTATTGCAGACTACTCCTTTTCTCGCACCAGGTTGGAAATAATGTTTGCTGACGAGGATTATTCCCTCGTTTAGTTACTTAGGAAGGCTCCTTCCGGCCACTCACGATGAGGACCTCGGTGGGAAAACTAATTCCCCGGTCGGAAGAGTACGCACTGAGGGCTTCGATGACCTCACGTTTCAGTTCCGCGACCTGCTGTTTCGAAAGGATGGCGAGTTTTGTGCGAAGCTTTTCTGACATTTCGTATCGTAATGTCCAAAAGTTCTCGACCGAAATCGATGCACGTATCGAGAACCGCAATAGGCGTTCGGATGTCGCAGCCACGCCAGCTTTGGAAAGAACGGCCTGCAACTTGCCAGGATTAGCAAAACGGAACGCGTCTGGCGAATCCGGAGCTGGCGGAGATGAATCGACATACCGTTCGACGACTTGCGACACGATGTAATGGAACGGATTTCTCTCGGCGAAGTGCCAGACGGCCATGGCGATCCTCCCGCCTGGCTTGAGTACCCTCAACCACTCACGAACAGAATCAACGGGAGACGCGAAAAACATCACGCCGAAACGGCTCACCACAGCATCGAAGGTGTTGGCTGGAAAGGGTAGACTTTCAGCGAACGCCACTTCAAAGCTGGCATTGTGAAGTCCCCGGCGGTGCCTCTCTCGACGAGCAGCTTCCACCATCTCCGGAACTGCATCTGTGCCCACTACCTTACCTTCAGGTCCAATCAGGTCGGCAATGCTCAAGGCTGGTTCACCCGGACCCGTGGCTACGTCGAGGACGGCGCGGCGGCCGGTGATCTCTGCATCTTCAATTAGAGCCTGAGTGATCGGCGCAAACATCTCGCGGATAATCTCCCGGTGCTTTTCCCAGTAGGGAGCCGATTCGCTCCATTGGCTAATGACTTCTCTATTCTGTTGCATAAGCGGGAGTGATCTGATCCGGGATTTTCCCGGTCGGCCAGTATTATTCAACTGACGGCCTGACCTTGCAAGCATCACAGCGGTTTCTTAGCTCGCTTCATCAGATCGACGTACCGGTCTAGGCCTGGTTTCCGGGACTGCAGCTCGAGAGTTAGAACCGGCCAACTGCCAAACGTACGCGCTACTCGGACAAGCGAAATTTCTCTGACGCCCTGGAAGTCGCATTCTGGGAAGCTTGGCGGGATCAGTAACGAGAAACGCCCTTCACATCATGCATTCTGTGATCGTGCGCCTGACATTCGGATCGCAGGATCCGAGCCGACTTATCGTTACCAATTTGGCTCCGGCATCCGATCTGATTAATCCCGCTTTCCCGACCACTTGGGATTCATCGCGAGTCCCGAACCCGACCGGAATCGTGCGCTGCGCTGCTCATCTCGCACCTTCTCAAGTCCGTTCACGGCGCCGAAGGAGAAATACGCCGGCTGGCGATCGAACCGGCACAGGAGCACTATGAATAAAGTAATTGCTGTTGTTGTGTTATCCGTTGCTGCTGCAATGGCGGGCGATGTGACGGGGACTTGGACGGGCACCTTTAAGGTCAGTAGCGGAGATCACACCATACCGCAAGTCATCGTCCTCAAGCAGGATGGGAACAAGCTGACGGGCTCCGCAAGTGGACGGCGATCATTTGACGTTTGAGCTAACGTCGGGTGAGTGGAGATTTAGCTATGACCTGAAGCGGGATGGACAGGACGGAATGCAGGGAGATCTCGGGCTCAAGAGCATCAATGACAGCAGGACGGCAAAGGTATTGTTACGCAAGACGAAGTAAGGCTAAGCCATCGGCTCGCGGCACTTTCAGGGAAGACCTTATTACGGGGCTAAGAATCCCCGGAACTTTCCATTTCGGAATATGGATCACGCCTCATAAGCGGAAACTTAAAGGCAGAATTCCCTCGCACTTCTGCGAATACTATTTCATCGACATCCGGTAAACATTCACCGAATAGGGGCGCAGCTCCGTGGAAATTGTTCCTGCTCTCACTTCGACGGCGGATGCTTCCGGGGAAACTGCCTTCGGATAGTCGAAGCTATTCTCGGCTTTCAGGTTGGCGCTTTGGAGAATTGTTACTTTTGCCGTACCGGATGAGCCGAGAGCACCCAGCCGGATCTCCGTTGGCCGAGCGGAAGCTGTGTCATTGATGACCTTCACGATAAGTTCGTGTTTCCGCTCGTCAATGGATGCGCTCGTGAACAGCCCTCCTTCTGCTTGCGGGGTCACGGGTACAATGCGCGTGCCAATGTTACTGGCAAACAGCTCCTGTACGTAATAATCCGGAGTGCCGTAGGAACGTAGATTGTCGAACCAGATTGCGTCTGGCGTCCACTGCCAGGCGTCCACGTGCGCCATGAGAGGTGCATACGATGCCATTTGCACCACGTCGCCGTTGCGCTCGAGACCCGTCATGAACGCGGCCTCAGAGATCGCCGCTTCCCAATTATTTCTATTGTCAGGCTTTGCCACGCCAGAAGTCTGGGCGGCATACTCGCCTGCGAACACCTTCGGTCCCGACCGGTCGTAGTGATCGTAGCGGCCGGTGTTGGCCAGGAACCACTCGGGGGGCATGTAATAGTGTTCATCCACAATATCGCCTTTGAGTTGCCGCCAATTCGACCACATGGTATTGAAAGGCTCTCCAGCGGGGGCGGGGCCAGCGGCGACGACCAGCTTGATCTCCGGATGCTTGGCTCTCAACGCAGCGGCGAACACCTTGTAGCGCTCCACGTAGCGTGGTCCCCACTGTTCGTTGCCTACTCCAATCATCTCGAGGTGGAACGGGGCCGGATGGCCCATCTGCGCGCGCAGCTTGCCCCAGGGCGAGGTCGCCGGACCGTTCGCGAACTCAATCAGGTCCAGCGCGTCCTTGACGTACTCATCGAGTTCTTCCAGTTTTGCCGTCTCGTCGGTGTTGAACTGGCAAGCCATGCCGCAATTCAAGATAGGCAGCGGCCTGGCCCCGATGTCTTCGGCCAGCTGGAAGTATTCATAGAAGCCGAGTCCGAATGACTGAAAGTAGTCCGGGGCCGGCCTTTGGTCGAACTCATCATTCCAGCGGTTGATGATGGTCTTCCGTTGTACGATATCGCCCACCGTCGTCTTCCAACGATACCGTGTCAGCAGTTGCCGTCCCTCGACGATGCAGCCGCCGGGAAAACGGATGAATCCGGGGTGCAGATCGTAGACCAGTTGAACCAGGTCTTTGCGCAGTCCGTTCGGGCGATGATTCCAGGTGTCGACCGGAAAGAGTGAGACCATGTCGAGGTCGACGTAGCCTGTCTCATCTACGAATAGAATCAATTGCGCGTGTTCGACCGTGGCGTTGGCGCGAATAACGGTCTCATACCGTTGCCACTTGCCGTCGAAACCTTCCAGCTTTCCACTCGCGATTTCGCGGCCGCTTCCGTCCGTGAGGGTGGCGCGGATCCCCTTCGGTCCGCCGCTCCGAAGATAGGCCGAGAAGCGGTACTCAGCTCCGCTTTCGACTCCCATGCCGCGAAACCCGGAGTTCCAGAATCCATAACCCGGTTCGTAGACGCGGGCTCTCAGATAGTGAGGGTTCGTTGCGTTCAGCGGGTCCTGGGTGCGGATGCTAAGCTCGCCCTTCGGATTGTCGATCCCTTTCGCGCTGAACCCCAGTACCTCGTGCCATCCGGTCAGAGGCTTATCGAATTCGAACGAGCGATTCTTGACGAGTTCGGGATAGAGTCCGCCGTCGGCAGCGAAATTGATGTCCTCGAAAAATATGCCAAACATCTGCGGAGAGATTGGGGCACCGGGGTGAGCAACATCGACGCTGATGATGGCAGGGTTCTGCTGCGCGTGGCTGATAAGGCAGACCGGAGTAAGTGCGAGGGAGAGGAGTGCGATCCGGATTTTTGAGGGCATAACGGTCGCGCTCCATTATAGAGTCGTCCCGCCTTCCCTGTCAGTCGGGGACTTTCCTCGCGAATCAGGTGCGAGTTGGACGTGAACCGCCGAGCTGCGCCGAGGCGGGCAGCCGGTCCAGAACCGCAATCCATTCGAATAGCAGACGTAATGCCGACTTATCAGTATCTATATGAACCCGACTGCCGCGGATCACTTCCGGTTTGCCGACGACTCGCCCAGAAGCGTCGGATCCACTGCGCACCGATGAATAGCGAATCCGGGTTGCTACATGTACGGTTTGCCCGTGGCACATCCAAGTGGGGGTGCTGATTTGGCGTGAGATCGACTTTTGATTTACTGGTGAGAAGCAGATTTTTCAATAGGAATCGCGAAGGACGTCTAATAAGCAGGGAGTGTGGCACTCGATAGGCCATGTCCATCAAACGAGCTTACGGCGGGATGCCGACGCGTAACCGGGGATCGGAGCGAAGGGGGTCCCAGAGCGCCTCTACTTTGAGGTAAGCGAGGCGATTGAACCGCTCCTCGTAAGCCTTTTCTAGCCAAGTGAAGGCCCGATCTTTGTCTTCCAGCCCGGCGTAAACCAGCGCAAACCAAAGGGCAGGTACAAAACTCTGCTTCGAAGCCGCGTTGAGCTCATCGATCATCTGTAGCGACTCCTTTCGCTCGCCCAATCGAGCATGCGAGTATCCAAGAAGGGCGAGAGAAGCGGCGCACCTTCGGCTTAGTGCGTTTCAGCGCGGACAGACCTTCTCGGTACATTCCTTTCGAGAGATACGCCTCTCCCAGCACCGCGTATGAAATGGCAAAATTCGCATCCATCTCCAGCGTGCCATGGGCCTGCTCGATAGCGCGGTCAAATTTCCGTGCGAGGTAAAGCTGTACCGCCAGGCTATGGCTGACAGCGGGGGAAGCAGGATCGAGATCCAGGGCGCGGTTCGCCACCGCCAGGGCTTCCTCTGATCGTCCAAGAGAGCTGAGATAGAGAGGATAGAACGTGTGAGCTCTGAAATAAGCCGGATTCAGGGCGAGGGCTTGCTCAAAGTGCTTTCCGGCGGCCGCCCAATCCCCATCGTATGTGAAGCTGACGTATCCCAGTGAAACGTGAGCTTCCGCGAGGTCCTTGTCTATCTCCAACCCCTTCACAGCGGCGGTCTTCGCTTTCGGCATGGCCTCACGCGGAGCAACCACATTGAAAAACGACAAATAGGCGTAGGTATCAGCCAAACCTGCATAGGCCGGCGAATAAGCTGGGTCTTTATCGAGAGCCTGCCGGAAATATTCAGCGGCTTTCTGCAAGCCTTCTGGGTTCCGTTTGTTCCAGTGGTAGCGTCCCTTCAGGTAAAGCCGATACGCTTCGGCGTCCTCCGTGTAGCGCTTCGTCAATCGCTGCTTCTCATCGCCGGTCAACTGCAGCCGCAACTTCTCAGAAATTTCTCTGGAAAGATCGTCCTGGAGGGCAAAAACGTCCTCCGCCTTGCGGTTGTATTGGCCACCCCACAGCTGCGCGCCCGTTGCAACATCCATCAGTTCGGCCCGGACGATCAGCGTACTCCCGCGCTGCAGCAATCTCCCCGAGACCACGGCGCGAACGTGCAGATCGTTCCCTGCCTTTTGGGGGTCGATGTCCTTTTCTTCGTAGCGGAACACCGTGCTGCGTGCCACTACGCGCAGGTTCGAGATTTGCGAGAGATTGTTGATCAGGGTTTCGGTGATGCCGTCGCTCAAGTATTCCGCGTCGGGATCGGCGCTATCATTGGCGAAGGGCAGCACCGCTACCGATTCGATGGCCTCCTGGTGGCGCCCCAGGAGCACCGCGTTGACCGGAGCGATGAAAGTTTAGGCGCGACTGTTAGGAAATTCGAGTTCTAAGCTCTGGCGGACGACGCTTTCGCCATTGCCTCGGCTTCCTTTTTCTTCGTCGGCGCAAGCTTGACCAGCTCGTGAAGGACCAACTCCGGCGAGGGCATAGTGCGTATCAGAACGTAGAGGACCAAAGCGCGCCGGCGCGCCTGGTCGCTATCGGACCGGGAGTCAAGCTTTTCGTTTGCCACGATGCCGCCGAGAATATCGCAAACGACCACCGTGGGGAAGATTACCGAAGTGGTTGAACGATCCACTGAGCGAGGAGAAACTATTTCACCCGACTCGTGAAATCGAATGCGCTTCGATCAGATGAGCGATCCCCCAAAGCCGGCACTCCCTTCTGAGCTGAGACCCAGGGAGCCGAGTTCGATTCGCATCGGTGCAGGCCGGGGGACACCAGGCATCTGGAGGTATTAAACGTCGTCGCGCCGATGCTCAGCTACAATGGGACCGGCGGACCGGCTTAAAATTAAGCCGAAACCATTCATCCACGCTCGGGAGACAGCGTCTTCGTTGACTGCGAACTCCCCCCAGACTTTCAGTCTCTTCTTCAGGTGCCTTACTGGAACACTCACCGACGCGGCCGTGTGGGTAGCGACAATGCAGTTCTCAGCCGAGAGCCATTCCTAAACACACCGCGACTCGGCCTCTAACTCCCGGTTTGCACAGTCGCGGATGTCAGAAAGAAACGACAGAAAAAGTCGTTTTCATTACGGTCAGCAATGTGTTCATGGCTCAATCGAGTCCGAGGCAGCAAAACAGAAGAAGTGCGACGAGTATGGAAACGATTGTCAGCAAAGTCCAAGCACCAGTTAATCGCATGCGACATTAAACATTCCGCATCCGGTTCTTGCAAATGCATCGGTCGTAGAACCAACGCCATTGAATGAACCCTTGTGCCAAGCTCCTGCGCTCAATCAGTTTGTCGCCTGAAAGCTGGCCACGGCGAGGCCGACTATCTCTTGTTCTTCGACGCTTCGCCCGTCGGCGTTGTCGAAGCCAAACAGGATGGCACGACTCTGACCGACGATGTTCTGCCGAACCCGGTCCTCGGGAGTGATAGGCATGCAAGCCGCAGATTATATCCGTTTGCCGCTGGGCCGCGTTTTTCCTCGCCGCGTGGGGCTGACCATGGTCCTAGAAGGGCGAACCTGTGACCGTTGAGAGATTCCCCGTCGCTATTGCTTCGGAAACAGAGACCCTTCCGGGAAAGCTAAACGAACCTTTTTCTCTCGTTATGGTCACTTGGATTCTTCGTGAAAAGCCTCATAGTCGAACACGCAGATAATACCGGCCACTTCAATCGCATCGCCAGCCGTGAGTTTCTGTTGAGCGTCCGCCATTTCGGTGCCGTTTATCCTAATCTGATTTTTTTTGCCGACCGCAGTGAGGAAATAACCGTCTTCACGTTGGTGGACCGAGGCAGCGACTTGAGGAGAGAACCAGCGTCTGAGCCGTACGGTAGCCATTTGGGATCTTCCTATAACAACGAGCTTGCTCAATAGCAGGTACCGCTGCCGATCTGTTCGACCGACAACCACAGTCAGAGTCCCTATTCTCCGCTTTCCATTTCGCTCAAAGGGGGTCGCAGTCAGGCCAAGGGTCTGGACGGTTGTCTGCGGCGAAACTGGCAAACCCTTCTTGCCAAGCATTTCTCTAACTCTTTTTGTATCCAACACCATCGTATGATCAAGCTGTGGAGGTTGATTCTCTTCCACCAGGTGCAGCCACCTCACGGCGCGGTCGTCGATCCTAGACCATGCGGAGGGAATATGCTCGCTTGCCTCGGCACGAAAGTGGACGGTATGTTTGCCAATGAGGACAACATCGCCATCTCGAAGCGGGGCCTTTCCAATCCGTTGATTGTTCAGGTACGTACCGTTGAAGCTTTCAATGTCCTCAACCACATAACCGTCCGCTTCCCAATAAATCTTGGCATGATGTCCCGAAACAGCCGGATTATCGATGCAAAGAACGTTATCCGGTTGACGGCCGATCGTGATTAGACCACCTGTTGGAACTATTTCGCGCAGGACGCGCTCCTGAAACTTAAGAGATAGTTTTGCCATCATCGACTCCCACTAGTGCGCAAACTGCGAAGACAAGTTTGATACCAGGGAGATTCGAGAAAGCGGATGAGAAGGCAGGTAATGTTGTCCGTTCCCCCCCGCAACTTGGCTGATTGAATAAGGTTTTCGCAGGCCTGCCCGAGCGTGGCTGCCGAATTGACCGTCCGCATGATCTCTTGGTCGCTTAGGGCTCCTGTCAGTCCATCGCTGGTCAACACGAGAACGTCATCTGAAATAGCAACCATGTCATCGACATCTGGCACAACCCCGTCTTCCGAGCCCAAGGCTTGGGTAATGACGTTTTGAAGCTTTGACGTCCTCGCCTCCTCCGGGGAAATCAAACCCAGTTGTGTCTGCCGGGCAACGAGCGAATGATCTTGCGTTAGCTGTTGAATGGCGTCTTCGCGAATGAGATAGACGCGACTATCACCGACGTGCCCCACAGAAAACAGATCTTGATCTATCAACACACAAACGATCGTAGACCCCATGCCAGCATGTTGTTGGTGTGCGCAAACTGCGTCCCAAATAGCCCTGTTGGTTAGCTGGATCCCTTCCTGTAGGGCGAGTGCTCGCTCAGAGAGAACTGTCGTTGTCGTGCTTTCATCATCGCGACGTTCTGTATTTTGAGGGCGCTGGCGAAAATACGTCAGCAGACTATCTACTGCCAGCTTACTTGCCACTTCCCCAGAAGCATGGCCTCCCATTCCGTCGCAGACAACGAAGATTCCTCGATCTAAATCATAGCCAAAGTTGTCTTCGTTGCGGACACGAACGCAACCTACATCGGTCTTGCCTGCCACTTCAATTGCTAGAGACAATCGCGCAACCTCCCTGTGTGTTGCTACTCCAATTTCAGCTCAAGCCGTCCTGATTTCTTACCGCAGACTACTCGGAGAATGCTGTCATTGGTTCCGATGGTCGCGTCAGCCATAGTCGTCGTTTCATCATAAGAGTCAGATGGGGATTGGATGCGCACCCGCACATCATGCTTACCGGCAGGGACGTTCACAGCGTCGAGTTGATACCCTTCAACTTTCCGAAAAACCAGGCCTCGCCTCTTAGAGTCTCCATGCAATAAGTGCTCATAGACAAGACTGTTGTCGACCCAGACCGAGGCCTGTGCCTTTGTAAAATCGTGCTCGATTTCAATTCGCAGCGTCCCAGAAGAAACGACCGTCAACGCGGGAATGACAGTCGGAGCCACCTGCACCTTCGTTCGTGCGGCCGGCTCTTTCGTCCGCAGCTTCGGCATTTTAAGAGTTTTCTCCTCCCGACTACTCTCACTGCCATCCCCTGTACTCCTATTTCGCTGCGGACTTGCCGCTTGAACAGTCGTCGTTTGATCCTGTACTGACTTGGTGCGATATAGGCTCCAAGAAGCACCAAATGCCATAGCGCCCGCCAAAATTGCCGACGCGACGAGCGGATTCCATAACAAACCAGACTTTCCCGATCGAGGCGCCTTTTGTTCTCCGGCCTCGGTGGGCAGGGAGGCGGTCGCGCAACCGCCGATATATCTAGGAATCGTATCTCGGTTCAGGCTGCTCGTTGTCCACTCAGTCTTTCGTTTTGCGAATCCGCTAACTTCCCGCAGCCGCTCGATATCGGAGGCCATGCTCATGCCAGTCTGGTAACGTTGTGCCGGGTCTTTTGCCATGGCACGCAAGACAATATTGTCGAGTTCAGGCGACAATTTTGGCTCAAAAGATGACACGGGAGGCGGTTCATGGCTGACCAATTGGAAACACACAGTTGTCGTGCTGTTTCCCTGGAATGGTTTATGGCCCGTGAGCATGTAGTAGAGAATGACTCCCAGGGAGAACAAGTCGGAGCGACCGTCGACATTTCCCTCGCTCAACTGTTCGGGAGCCATGTATGCCGGACTGCCCAAAACCTGGCCGTGCAGGGTTAGGTTTGTCTGGTTCAGCTGCGCGATGCCGAAGTCCGCAATTTTGCCGTGACCGTCGTCGTCAACAAGAATATTTGCCGGCTTGATATCGCGATGTACGACACCCTGCGCGTGGGCATAGTGAAGGGCTTCCGCAATCTCCTGAACCAGTTGGAGCGTGGTGCTAAGTGGTAGAGTGCGATTCTCGCGACTCACAAGCTCTTGCAGAGATTGGCCCTTGACATACTCCATTACGAAGTATGGCTCTGGTTCTTCTCTGACATCGAACATGGTGACGATTCCGGGATGTGAGAGGCGGCCGGCCGCCTGGGCTTCAACGACGAAACGCTTCCGATATTCCTGTTCCGCCGCGGGGTCCAGTCCAGCGAGAGACACCGTCTTTATTGCGACGGTGCGGTCGAGTTTCGGATCGCGTGCACGATATACGACCCCCATGGCACCACGTCCGAGTTCGGCGTCGATCTCGTATCGGTCTATGAGTGTGCCCACGCGCGTTCCCATATCGGTTATCGAATTGCGCTCCCGACATCAGCGAACACATTGCCCGCGTGAGAGCCAATCACTTGGATTGTGGCCACGGCGATTGCCAGAATGACGGCGAGCTTACGGCATACTCTGCGACATGGTGTGCTTCGTCGTGTCCCACAACCCACAAAGCAAGCCGGTCATTCAGCGCTCACCGATTCGCCAGGCTCTGTGCAATTAACTCCCCCAAGGATGAGCTCTGTGGAGGTGCGGTACAATGGCCCGTCGGTGTTGTTAATCCCACCGGGGTAACAATTCCCTGATGACGAAAGTCACAAACGATCAGAAGCTGGTTTCATCGATCACGAGGCCGACCGCCAGTCAAGACCTCTCTCTGAACCGCGCGCACGTACCGGTTGCGCATCCCGCCCCGCAAGTGGCGCACACGACATTACGGTATGCATCACGACTACCTTGATGTGAGCGCGCGAAAACTCCTAGGGGCACCCGGCCCTTCGACAAGAGCGGAGGGCGACCTCGACTTTAATATGTGATCGAGACTTCCGTTGTACACTCTCCCCGAAAGGGTGGGCGACTCCCTACGCAAGGCGGCGGTTTCAAGCCGGATGTATCCCTGCCACCCGGCGTCTGGAGCGACGAATAGAAGCAGTGAGCGCCATGGCACATAGGAAGATGAAGATAACGAGGAGAGATGACTATTCGTAGCGCCGCGATCGTCGCAATGTCCTGCATCACAGTGGCGACAGGCATGGCAGGAGCGCAAGCGACTCCGGACCAGCGAGTCTTCAAGATGGACGCACAAGGAATTGTCCGGCGATCTGACATCGTGTTAAAACGACCGAACACTTTGACTCAGGAGGCGATGCCGCTCGGGAACGGAAAACTTGGCGCTGCGGTTTGGGCAGAGGATGGATTTACCGCTCAATTGAATCGAGCAGACGCCCTTCCGCTACGTCTCTCGGTCGGTCAACTCGTGGTGCCGGGCCTGGCCAAACTAGCCTCTTCGAGCGACTTCTCCGCGAAGCTCGATATGTACGATGGCGAATTTCAGGAGCAGGGAGGCGGTCTTACCGCCACCGCGTTTATTCAAAAATCAGCAGATATATTTGAACTGGACGTCAGCGGCGCGGACCCGGCCGTTCCGCAGACGGCGATCCTCAAGCTCTGGGATCCGCGTCATCCGGTGTTGCGTGCAACGGATGAGTGGGGTGTGATCTCTGAAACCTGGCAGGACACGGCAGAAGCGGGTGCGAGCGGCCAAACTTTTGGTTCTATCGCAGCTGTAAAGGCCGAGGCGCGCGACGTGCGAGTCGAAGAGACTTCGCCTCTCTCCGTAACGGTATCCTTTCACCCTCGTGCAGACGGCACCTTTCGAATTTTGGTTGCGGCCCCAAGCTGGCGGGGTGGAGATGCAGAAAAAGCGGCAGCTCCAATTCTCAACGCAGCCTCGAGACTGAGTCCGGACGATCACAGGAAGGTCTGGCACGCCTTTTGGGACCGCGCGTTCCTCATGAAGCTGTCTTCTCCAGACGGCACGGCTGAGTATTTTGAGAATTTGAGGATCATTGATCTCTACACGGCGGCGGGGGAAAGTATGGATCGCTTCCCGGGCTCGCAGGCCGGTATTGGCGATCTCTTCTCCTCCATCCAGGATAAGCACCAATGGGGTCCGTCTGCATATTGGCACTGGAATCTCCGCATGCAGGTCGCGGCAAATCTGGGAGCCGGGGTTCCCGAACTTAACCACTCCTACTTCCGTCTCTACCGCGAGAATCTGCCCGCAATGCTGAAGTGGACGCATGACCACATGGGAGGCCGAGAGGGAATCTGTATCCCGGAGACGATGCGATTCAATGGTCAGGGGTATGAGAACGAAACCTGGCTGCACCGCGAGGCGCCGATCAACTGTGGCGAAGACTCCGAGCCCTACTACAATGCTCGCACTTTATCGACGGGCGCGGAGGTGTCGCTTTGGATATGGGAGCAATATCGATTCACTAACGATATGGACTTCTTGCGGGCGAACTACCCAGTCATGCGGGAAGCTGCTCGCTTTCTCCTCGCTTATGCTGCTCGAGGCGGAGACGGAAAACTGCACACCTACCCTGCCAATGTTCATGAAAACGCCTGGGATGTGCATGATCCAACTACGAATATCGCCGCCATGCGCGCTCTATTTCCCGTTGTTGCAGAGGCCGCAACATTGCTGAAGGTAGATTCAGACCTGGTGAGTATCCTGCACTCCGCCGTCGCTCAACTTCCCGAGTTTCCCTTCGTCCGCCTCTCCAACCGGCCCGCACTGGTGAGTTCTACAGCAGGCTTTAACGACATGATCATTGCCGAGAGCTACGATCCAACCGCCCCTGTTCACAACGTAGAGAACGATGGACTCGAGCCCGTGTGGCCTTACGCTCTGATCGGTGATGATGGGCCCATGCACGATATCGCGGTCCGGACTTTCCTGGCCAGGCGCAATGAAAATGAAGCCGATTGGAGCTTTGATCCTATTCAAGCCGCACGGTTAGGGTTGGCTGAGCAGTTAAAGTCCAGCTTGCTGGCGTTGACTACGCGGTATCAGCTTTATCCGTCTGGCATGGCGAAATTCTTCGGCTCGGAATTCTATGTCGAACAGATCGGGGTATTGACGGACGCTCTTCAGGATGCGCTGCTCCAGGATTATGACGACCTGCTTCGCGTTGCCCCGGCATGGCCAAGCGACTGGAGCGCTGATGCGACGGTAGCCCTGCACTACAGCGGAAAAGCTCGCGTTCTGATACGAAAAGGTCAACTCCAAGGCGTCGCAGTTCAGGTTGGCAACAGAAGCAGGCTTCGACTGCGCAATCCATGGCCGAATCAGAGCGTAGAGATTATCGATCAATCCAAGCCGGACAAACCCTTACAAGTATCCTCGGCGAGCATCTTCGAGATATCAGTACAACCTGAGGAGACGTATATCCTACAGCGGAGCGAGGACCATAACGGCCTCACGTTATTCGAGGGCGCCTCTGGCGTACCAGCAACCGCACCGAAGGTGCTTGGTGCATCGATTGGATTGACCGCGAGAGGATCTCCTCAATAACATAAAGAACTCAGCTAGCGACAGCCTGAACAAACACGCACAAACGGCGGGGTGTCCACTGTAGTCTCCATCCTCGTCACGCGTGGCTGGTCAGCTTTAATCGCGAATGAGAATCTGACGGATTAGAACATCACAGTCGAAGTTGATCCCCGAAAACCCAATGCGATAGAGCTAAACGTCACGATCAAGTTCTCCCAGAGGCGCGCCCAATAGTAGGTTCGGCGCTTTTGGCGAGTCAGTGAACTCACGTTGTAGAAATTTTAACGCTCGCGCAAGCATTATTGTGCACCCCATCTCGCTTTCTCACTTCTTCTCTTCCGGAACTCCCGGATTTAATCGGGCTACGAGTTCCGTCATAGTGTAGTGCACGAACTGAGAACCGAGTTCCGTCAGCACATAGGACTTGCTGTCTTCGAACGCGGATTCCATCGTATTGGAGGCTGCCATGCGTCGCGGAGGTCTCCTCTTCTTCATGAATCTTCCGAGGCCATCCGATTCCCTTGGTTGCCGCGCATCTCGGAAAAGATGAGATCAGGAGGGCCGCCACGTCGGCCTTGACTTTTTATGACCTTCTCATAGAAGCCCGTCAATGCGGAATGTTGGTAGCATATCGATGGATCATCGATGGATCATCGAGCGTTGCTACACGAATTTGACAGCTCGAGAGATCTTGATCGAGGCCGCTCGAGACAATCCCGGAATCTTTTCGCTAATTCTCTTCGAGAACCCCCAAAGCAAAGCCGAGATCCAAAGCGCCTTCGAGAATTGGATGTTTAGATCGACCGCTAGCCTTGAGACTAATCCACTCTATCTTCGGAGCATTGTCAGGACGAAAGCGCCGCTCACTAAAAAGTGAAGAACCGCAATGGCGGATTCGACGTCATAACATTTTCGAAGTGCTGCTCTCGGTCACCAAATCACGAAATCACGCCATCGCGAAACTATCTCCCCGAGCTCCCAACTGCCGATCCAGCCGCAGGTTGGTCCTTCGGCAGGGGCTGGTGGAGGATTGCATTCACGGTGGGCGGCAGCTTGTCTGCATTCGCAAGCGTTAGGCTCACTTGCCACATCTGAGTCGGCGAGAGCGACTCGTGGAATGAAGGCATACCGGTCAAACGAATCCCGTTCGAGACCTTCCAGTAAGTCTCGCCAGCCGGATCGTCGGTTACCATGTGATTTGGATCGAGCAACTGCGGCGGCTCGGGGTACATGCCCTTCGCCACCGAGGTTGCCGGCTGGCCGGCTGCTCCATGACAGAAGGCGCAGTGCTCGCGATAAAGGTGAGCGCCGGCCGTGTAATTCTCGTCGTTTCCCGGAATGGGAGCAGTGCGCGGATACTCTTTGTCCATACGCGCATGAAGCCCCATTTTGGCGAACGTCTTTTCGAACGGCATCGCCGCTGCTCCAGTTGTGACGGGCGCAAATCCAAAGCGGAAGTAGCAGTAGACGCTGAGGGGAACAATGATCAAGCCGATAATCAGCCCCAATAAGAAGACGGGAAAGCGTGAAGGTCGCATGCGAGAGATTGTAAAGGCAGCTCTATCCAGAATGAAATTGAATCTATAAACGTCCGGCTCGCTTAAGATCGCCACAAGAAATTGCAAAGAGCATGATCCAAAAAGAGAACTCCACTGTTTCGAGATCGAGAGCGGATAAGCCACCCGAGCGAGGAAGCGAAACGCAGCATTCGACAAACAATGTGAAGACAATTCTTGGAGTCCTCGGCATCAGCAAAAGCAAATCACAATCATCTGCGGATCACAAACTCCGTTGCAGCCGGAATTAGACCCAGGGGTACGCGGCTGAGGCAAGTTCAGAGGGCAGAGCGGATCATGCGGAAGATTGACAGGGGGCATGGCAGGTAAATGCTGATCCGGGTACCGGAGATGGGAGTGCGGGAAAAGAAGCAGATATTCTGACCCGCGATTTCTGCATTCAAATCCTTACACCCAAATACGACCCCAAGCAGGTAGGGAGTAAACCCAAGAAGACATCGAAGGCAGCACTCGTTAGAACGTATCACTCGCTCCCCGGCGTCAGTTGCCGGGTCAGGTTGCCGTTTGTGCTCGTTTTCCACCAAAGATGCACGACGGAACCGGGACTCTGCGGTGCCGGATCTTGCTCTCGGGCGTATCGAAACAACAAGTTGCGCGGTTGAGGCAAAGGGCCACCCAAATGCAGCAGGTAGGTGGAGTGAGCAGCCTTCTCCCTCTTTCAGGTTCCCTGAACTAAGTCAGCCCATCTGAAGTTCTCTCCTCTTAGCGCTAACAACCTTTTAGGAGGTTTATATGTTTGCACGCCACGTCTCTATTCATCTGAAATCGAACATGCTGTCTGATTACACCCGAACATTTGAGAAGGACGTCCTTCCTTTACTTCGTAAACAGAATGGTTTTAAGGACGAAATCACATTCTCGAGTCCCAGCGGTACAGAGGTCACTGCCATCAGTCTGTGGGACAATAAAGCCAATGCAGAGGCTTACAACTCCAATGCCTACTCGGAAGTGTTGAAGACCTTGGCAAGAGTAATCGATGGAACGCCCAAGGTGCAGACCGGTGAGGTTGTCAACTCGACCTTCCATAAGATTGCCGCTGGAGTAGGAGCGTAAGGACAGTCGGAACTGTTCGCGACGGGAGGGCGGACTTGATCCGCCTTCTCGGTTGTCTCACAAGTTGAGAATCACCAGTTTTTAGTTCAGTAAATCTCAACCCATCACTCAGAACCGAGGTGCTTTAATGAAAACCATCACTGTACCGACTGCGCTAAAGACTATGTCTCCGGAACCAATACTAGAACACGCAATTCGGCTTAAGGCTTACGAGCTTTACGCCCAGCGCGGAATGGCTGAAGGCAACGCAGTTCATGACTGGCTAGCGGCGGAGGCCGAGTTGTATAAGGCCATCCCGCAGCCACTTCGACCCAGAAATTAAAACGCTGAAGTCAATTAATTCCGTCCCGCTTACACATGAAGTCCTTCACGGTATAGGGAGACCAAAATGAAATTTAAGAAACAAAAAACACTTCTTGGCGCCGTGCTCGGTGCCGGCCTTTATCATCTGTTCGATTCCTTGCGTGAGCGTCTGCCGGACAATTTTGACGACATCAAAGGCAGGGTTAGGGACACGTATGATACCGCGTCTGACCGGGTGAGCCGCGCCACCGACGCGCTTCGCGGTGAGAAGCATTCGCAAATGCTCGGCAAAGTCGGTGCGCTGGCAATCGGAGTGGGCATTGGCGTGGGAATCGGCTTGCTGATCGCACCGGCTAGCGGAAAAGAAACACGAGGCGAAATCAACGACAAGGTGGCGGACTTCAGCGACAAAGTGCGGAACAGCACTGACCGAAAAAAGGCGCAGGGCGCAACAGGAACTTAGACAGTACCACCGTCATTGCTCACTTCGGCGAAACGCAGCACAAAATAGGGTAAGCTTTAGTGTGTTCAATTAGTTCTGGCTTGGGGGTGATGAGTTTGGCAGAAGTTCGACTGCAAGAGGGTGAGTCATTGGAGAATGCCCTGCGTCGGTTCAAGCGCAAGGTACAGCAGGAAGACATCATCAAGGAAGTGAAGCGTCACTCCTTTTACCTGAAGCCGGGCGAGAAAAAGCGGGTAAAGGCAGCTTTGGCG
>CATPBJ010000022.1 GCA_955652395.1 uncultured Terriglobales bacterium
CACGCGCACCGACCTGTTTTCCTTCGGAGCGGTGCTATACGAGATGGCGACGGGGGCGCTGCCCTTTCGCGGCGACACGTCTCCTGTCATCTTCGAGGCGATCCTGAACCGTCCTCCGGTGCTGCCCGTACGATTGAATCCCGACGTCCCGTTGCAGCTGGAAGAGATCATCACCAAACTTCTGGAGAAGGACCGCGACCTGCGCTACCAGAGCGCGGCCGAAGTGCGGGCGGACTTGAAGCGGTTGAAGCGCGATACGGAGTCGGGGCTTATCTCCGCGGCTTCGAGCTCTGCCACGCAGCGGACGCCGCGCGACCGGAAGCCGGGCCGGCTCTGGAATCTGGCGGTCATGGCGATCGTGGTGCTGGCTGTTTTTGGACTGGCGATGACAGTCTTCTTGCGGCGGACTCGTGCGGTCATGACCGAGCGGGATGCAATTCTGGTCGCGGATTTTGTGAATACCACGGCCGATCCGGTTTTTGACGGTACCCTTAAGAAGGCGCTGGCGGTAGATCTGGAGCAGTCGCCCTACTTGAACGTCTTTCCCGACCAGAAGGTGAGGCAGACCTTGCAGTTCATGGGGCGCACCCCGGATGAGCGCATTACCGGAGACGTGGGACGCGAGATCTGCCAGCGGGTCGGCATTAAGGCCATGCTGAACGGTTCCATCGCCAGCATGGGCAGCCAGTATGTCATCACCCTCGATGCGGTAAACGCGGGGACGGGAGAATCGCTGGCCCGGGAAGAGGTGCAAGCGTCGAGCAAGGAATCGGTGCTCAATTCGCTGCACGAGGCGGGCTCCAGTTTGCGCAAGAAGCTGGGAGAGTCTCTGGCCTCGGTACAGAGATATGACAAGCCGCTGTCGGAAGCGACTACTTCCTCGCTTGAAGCGCTCAAGGCGTTCAGCCTGGGAGACGTGAAGCATCAGATGTTCGATGAGCTCACTGCCCTGCCGCTCTACCAGCGCGCCGTGGAATTGGATCCCAATTTCGCTATGGCTTACGCTCGGCTGGGCACGGTGTACAGCAACCTGGGACAAAGCGAACTGTCGGAAAGCAACCGGCAAAAAGCGTTTGAGCTGCGGGATCGGGCCAGCGAGCACGAAAAGCTCTACATCGTGTCGCACTACTACGTAGATTCCGGACAGCTCGACAAGGGCATCACCGCCCTTGAACTCTATAAGCAGACTTATCCTCGGGACTCGATTCCTTACAACAATCTCGCCGTGGTTTACAACCAGATGGGGCGCTACGAGGACGCGCTCGAGAATGCGCGGCAGGCAGTGCAACTCGATCCCGACAGCGCCAGCGGATATTCGAACGTCGGCTTCGCCTACGGGGGGCTCAACCGGCTCGACGAGGCCAAGGCAACGTTCAACCAGGCTTTGCAGCACAAGACCGGCGCGTCGGTAGTCCATTCTGCATTGGCCGTTATTGCCTGGTTGCAGGGCGACAAAGAGGGCACGGAACGAGAGCTGAATGCAATGAAGAATGATCCCCAGGCCGAATATCAGGTGACTGGCCTGCGTTCGGCGATGGCCGCTTATGCAGGGCAAGGCAAGGTCGGGAGGGCCTTTGGACAAAAACAGCGAGAAGCGGCCGGGCGTTTGGGCTTCAAAGAGGCCGAGGCGAACGAATATTCGCAAGAGGCCGTCACCGAGGCGACTTTCCTCAGCAAGGAGCACACCCTGGCGGACGTAGCACAAGCACTCAAGTTGTCTCAGTCACCCAATGTGGTGCTCAACTGCGCGACCGCTCTGGCTATGGTGGGCGAAGACGCACGAGCCGCGAAACTTGCCGATGACGTCGCTCAGAAGCGTCCTTACGATACGCTGGTGCAATTTGTCGCCTTGCCCCTGGTCAAGGCGCAGATTGAACTCAATCAGGGCAACCCCGGCAAAGCGATTGACCTGCTCGACAGTGCGCTGGTGTATGCGCGAGCGAATTCGGGTGTGCTCTATGTTCGCGGGAATGCGTATCTCAAAGCCGGACGCGGCAGCGACGCGGTCCAAGCGTTCCAGCGCCTGCTGGACTTGAAAAACGTTATCAACGTCGATCCGATCATGCCGCTGGGCAAAGTTGGACTGGCCCGTGCTTACGTCCTCGCGGGCGACCGGGCACGGGGTCGAGTGGCCTATCAGGATTTCTTTGCGCTGTGGAAGGATGCAGATCCAGACGTTCCCGTGCTGCGGCAAGTCAAGACGGAGTACGCCAAGCTGCAATAGCGTTTTTTCCACAGCCGGGTGCCCAACCCCGTGCGTTCTTTGCAAGGGTGGGATTCCACAGACGCGTCTGGCTGGGGACTATGTCGGATTCTTCTCGGATGATTCAGCGGATGTGGAAAGCCCCACCCTTTGGCACAGAACGCGAAAGAATAGGGCACCCTCAGGACTCGAGACATACACGGTGAGCCACCCTCCCGAGGTCTGCCCTCGGCCCTACTGCAGCACCAGCACCAGAATCCGCCCATCGGAGTGGTATCCGCCACCGGTGGCGTTCTTGGCTCCCTGCACTGGATCCGGTGGCAGATAGTAGTACAGACTCTTCACCTTGCCCGAGGTCTGCAGGGTCTGGCCGATATTGTCGCGCTCACCATCCACCGCTGGATCGATCTTATGGGTCACTTTTCCGTTGCGCTGGTCCTTTTCGAAACCAATGTCGTGCGTCCCGGCTCCGGCCCAAATCGTCTGCCCGTTCCAAGTAGCGGGGGCCTTCCAGATCCTGAAGTGGTGGCGGCTGGCCACCACGGAATATGCCTGGGCCAATTCATAACCGTAATCCTGCTTCCGCCCGAACAGGTAGAGCTGGCTCATGGGCATCTGCAGATAGTCTTTCTTCTGGTAAGTCTCCAGCACGGCCTTGAGGACTGCTTCTTTGTTGTCGGTGTCCGCAATGCGCCAGCGGGCGGCATCCAGCGCGTCCTTTACCTGCTGCTCGGAGCCGACCAGGACGAAGTTCACCATGTCGCCCTGGTGGTTGAACTCATCGTTCACACGCCGGGGCAAGCCGTCGATATCCTTTTGCAAGGCAGAATCCAACTTTGCAGACGACACGTTGAGCGCCACCGGGGTTGAGCTTGCCGCGTTCGCACTGGAAGTCGGCGAGACCACGTCATTCCCCGTAGGCGCGGCCGCCGAAGAAGCGGGGGAGGCGGTGGCGCCATTACCGAATTGTCCAGCCAGAAAAACCTGGGCAGCGCTGGCCAGTTTCGATTCGATGTCTTGCGGGGTCGCTGGCTTGTGGGCTTCCGATGACGAGGCTGCGGGTGGCGCAGCAGCCGATGGTGAATTGGCGGTCAACGCTTTGCGGGTCACGGGTGTAGTCGGCGTGGCGACGGGGGTGATGTGGATCTTTACCGCGAAGCTACCGCTGCAAGGAGGCGTACCCGACTCGTTCACTCCCAAGAAAAGATGGCCGGGCTCTTCGACCTTGAGTTGCCTGCTGCTGCCGATCAGAACCGGTACTCCCTGGGACTGGAGTCTGGCGATCAAGGCTCCCGCTGGAGCGGAAACCACCGGAACGCCAGTGCGGGCGGCGCCGCTCACTCCCGCCGGGTCGCAGTTCTCCCCGGAACTGGAGTGGACTTGCAGAATATCTCCGGCTTGCAGGTCTACCCCAGTATCGGTCCAGGGTTGTGCGGTTGAGATGGTGAAGGAGTAGTCCCTTGCGGCCGTTGCGATTTGAAACTGGGCTGAAACAACAGGGACGGCGGATACTCCCGCCAAGACAACCAATCCACCAACCACCCGGGAACGAAACTTCATAAACAAAACTCCAGCTTGGGCGCTGTCCTTAGGGAGCGACGCTGGGGAATTTTATCGATTATCGCCCAGGGAGTCGAATGTGTGAAGAGTAGCGCCGCCGTCCCGGCGGCTGTCCGGCGGGCGTCGCCGCCCGCCGAACCGAGGGCGACTACCGGGCCAGCGCCGGCTCGAGTTGCCCTGTCTTCAGGCTCTCGAAGCGCTTGTTGATTTCGTCCCAGTTGACGACGTTCCACCAGGCCGCCAGGTATTCAGGACGGCGGTTATTGTATTTGAGGTAGTAGGCATGTTCCCAGACATCGTTGCCAAAAATGGGAAACAGACCCTGGGAGATGGGATTGTCCTGGTTGGGGGTGCTGAGAATCTGCACGTCCCCGCCGCGCTTGCCGGCCAGCCACACCCAGCCGCTGCCGAATTGCTTGACGCCGGCGTCGTTGAACTTGGTCTGAAAGTCCTTGAAGCTGCCGAAAGCCTTCTGGATCGCCTCCGCAACCGGGCCGCTGGGATCGCCTCCGCCTTTGGGCTTCATGATTTTCCAGAACATGCTGTGGTTGACGTGACCGCCGCCGTTGTTGCGCACTGCGCCGCGAATATCTTCAGGCAAGCCATTCAGGTCGCGAATCAGGTCCTCGGCGCTCTTGGACTGCAGGTTGGGGTATTTCTCGAGAGCTGCATTCAGGTTCTTTACGTAAGCCGCATGATGCATGTCATGGTGCAGCTTCATGGTGGCGGCGTCGATGGTAGATTCAAGAGCGGCATAGTCGTAAGGCAAGGGGGGTAATTCGAAAGCCATAGTTTTTTTCTCCTCTATAACAGTGTCAGATGATGGTATCGCGACTGGAGATTCAGCGGGAAAATCTGTTTGTTTTCGCTCAAGTCGACTGGTAGAGATGGCCCGGATAAGGAGCGGGTTGCTTGTGGAAAACCAGCTCAAAAAGACGCCCACGGATTTTCACAGATCTTCACGGATCAACATCTTGCTCTGAATTGTGAGTTAGGTGAATCCGTGCAAATCCGTGGCCATTTTACAGGTCTTATTGGCTTAGGGCACGCTGCAACTGCTGGGGATCGGCGGCATAGCTCAAGGCCACTTCCGGGTCCACAACTTCCGCCCGGACCAGTTTTTCGATCTCCTGGTCAAAGCTCCGCATGCCTTCGGTGGCGCCACCATTTTTGAACGCTTCGAGCAGATTCGTGCCAGCAGGGTCCTCGCAATCCAGGTAGTGCGCGGTGCGCGGGGTGTTCTTGAAAACTTCCAGGACGGCCACGCGCCCGCCGCTTTTCCGGGGGATGAGTTGCTGCGAAATTACATAGCGCAGTGTCCTCGCCAGACGGCCGCGCAACGATGACTGCTCCAACGGAGGGAACGCAACCACAATGCGCTCCAGAGTCTTAACGGCGTTGGGCGCGTTCAGGCTGGAAAGCACCAGGTGGCCGGTTTCCGCGGCTTCCAGAACCATTTCCATGGTTTCACGATCACGCAGTTCGCCCACCAGGATAACCTTGGGCGCTTGCCGCAAGGCCGCGCGCAATGCCAGCGCAAAGTTCGGGGTGTCGCTGTGGAGTTCGCGTTGATGGATGGTGGACTGCTTGTGATTGTGCAGAAACTCAATAGGATCTTCGATGGTGATGATATGGCAGGTCTGCTTTTCATTGATGCGGTCCAGCAGCGCCGCCAGGGTGGAAGACTTCCCCGACCCTCGCGCCCCCGTAACCAGAACGATGCCATCCCTGAGACCTGCTATTTCACCCAACTGAGGCGGCAAGCCCAGGGCGGAGAATTCCGGAATTGTAGTTGGAATCACCCGCATCACCACCGCGCAACTACCGCGCTGGATGAAAACATTCACGCGAAAGCGGGCCAGACCGGGCAATCCGAAGGAGATGTCGCAGGACCCATGCTCACGCAACATATTGATGGCCTGCTTATTGTCGCCGATGAGATCGGAGGCGATGCGGCGGGTATCGTCCGCGCTGAGCACGCGCAATCCCGGACCTTGGACTGCCACCAGCTGCCCATAGACTTCCACCTGGGGCGGACGGCCCGGCGAGAAAATCAGGTCGCTGACGTTTTCAGTAGCACGCAGCATGGCAGCCAGCAACGCGTGCGTGGCCGCCGCACCGGCGTTCGATGCCGGCTCGAGCGTGACGTGGAGCGGTGCTGTGCCTGGTGCTGCCATTTTCTTTTAGCCAGGAAGTAAGAGCCCGAAGGGGGGAGGGCTTTCGAGCCTGCGTGTCGTCGTCCTGATGTCTTTCTTTCCGATCTGTCAACTGTAGCGAAAACGATGGCGGCGTTCCACGAAGAACGTCATGGACATAGACCTTGGTAATGTAGGCGCGAGCCTCCCCGCTCGTGCCATCAAACAAAAAGGGCGGCCCCGGGCCGCCCTTATGGTGGATCGAATTCGTGACTATTTTTTCGTGCTGGCGGCCTTCTTCTTGGAACCGTAGCTGGTCTCGATGCTGCTCCCGATGTACTGGAGCATGCCTTTGGCGCCTTCGGCGAACTGCCCGGTGGGCTGCAACTCGAGATATTTGTTCAGGGCTTGTTCGGTGCCGGGCGCGGGAATTACTTTGCCGGTCTTGGGGTCGGTGGTGGCTTTGTTGATGAGGTTCACGCCCTTCTGATAGTAGGCATCCGCTTTGGTCGGATCGGCGGCGATCGACTTGTCGAACGCCGTATTGGCCTCGTCCACTTTGCCGCTATTGGTCAGTACGGCTCCCTGATTGTAGTAGTACTGCGCGGCGCCGGCGGGATTCTGTTGTGCCGCCATGTCATAGGCCTTAACCGACTCTTCGAGTTGACCGGTGCGGGCTTCGGCCTGCCCCAGATTGTTGTAATAGGCGGCCAGGATCTTGGGATCGTCGGGCTTGGCGCCGGCTTCCATGGATTTTTTCTTGAGGTCGATCGCTTTGGTGTAATCGGTGACAGCCTCGCCGTACCGCTTTGCCTTCTCCGCGGAGTCGGTCTGCTTGGGAGCCGAATTGAGATAGGCATCCCCCAACCGGGCCCAAAGCAGGTCCCGCGTAGGATCGGCTTGCGTGGCCTCATTGAGAGTGGTAATCGCAGTTTCGAAATCGCCACCCTGCATGGCCTGATTGGCAACGGCCAGCTTCTCGTTCAGCGTTTTTACCGTGTTGGTCTCTTTGGCAGCCTTGGCTTGCTGCTCTTGCATCGCCTTCAGCTGCTCAGGACTAATCCCCTTCTGCTGCGCGGCCTCCACCTGGGCCTTCTTCAGGTCGAAATCGAGCGTGGCTTCATCTGCTCCCACCGGAAAGCCGGCTACCTGGTCGAGTTGCTTGCCGTCCTGGGTCAGCGTGACCTTGTACTTGCCGGGCTCGATGCCCAGAGAGAAGTACTCGCCCTTCTTGTTCGTTTTCAGGTTGTACTTACGTCCGTTGTCGGTGTTATTCCATTCGAGGTTGGCGCCCACGATGGGATTTCCCTGTGCGTCTTTGCAGACACCCTTCACCGTCCCTGTAGCCTGGGCGAGCACCGGGGGTACACACAGCGCTGCCACTGCCACCACCAGCACCACCATCAGCAAACGTTGCTTCATGTTTTTGGCCTCCCGGCTCACAAAATTGATTTGATATTGACGTCGCAGTGCCGGCTTCCCGGCCGGTGCGACCTTAAGCTCTCTCGGCCAGCGCCGCGTACGGAATCGGGTCTGCGTTACCCGCATCCTGAAAGGCGCGCAGGCGCAGAACGCAGCTGTCACAAACGCCGCAGGCGCTATCCTCCCGGCTATAGCACGACCAAGTTAAATCGAAGGGCGCGCCTAGTTCAAGGCCCAGCCGCACGATTTCCGCCTTGCGCAAGTGGATCAAAGGCGTAACGATTTCGATCCGCCCCTCCTTGGTGCCTAGCTTTATCACCTCGTTGAATGCCTGGTAATAGGCCGGACGGCAGTCGGGATATCCCGAACTGTCCTGCTCCACCGCGCCAATGTATATCTGACTGGCCCCCAGCACTTCCGCCCAGCTCACTGCCACCGACAAGAAGTGGGCGTTGCGGAAGGGCACATATGTTACCGGAATATCGTGTCCCATGGCGTGCGACTCCGGAACCCTAAGGTTGCGGTCAGTCAGCGCCGAAGCGCCAATCGCGGAGAGCGATTCGTTGCGCACCAGCAGCCGGTCCCGAATCCCCAGGCGATCGCAGATGGCAAAAAAAGCACGTCGCTCGCGATCTTCGGTACGCTGTCCGTAGCTGACATGCACCGCAGCCGCGTGGTAATCGCGCACCGCCAGCGCAGCGCAGACACAGGAGTCCATGCCGCCACTCAGCAGAACAACCGCGCGTTGGGCGTCCTTCACCATCACTTAGATGTCGTTCGAAACCAACTCGCCGTCCCGGCCTAAACGCTTGAAACCAAGCCAGATGGGGTGAAACATGTCAGATTGCAGATTTGTAGATTGCCTGGAAGCGAGCTCGTGGCAGTTCAATCTGAAATCTTCAATAATCCCCTAGACCCCCTTCATCGCCGGATCCCAGACAAACTTATGGATTTGCAGCGATAGCCGCGCCGGGGCTCCGTCCGCGAGCATCCATTCCGCGAGTTCGCGCGGATCCAGCAGGCAAGCGGATGCATCACGGGCGCCGCTGGCTTGCTTGCTGAAAGCGGGCGAGAACAGCGCTGCGTTTACACGCTGGTCAAGACGGTGACGGGACACAAAGTCGCGCGCAAATTCGTAGTCCGTGCGATCACTCAGTACAAACTTGACCTCGTCCTCCGGATTCAGCCAGTCGAGGTTCTCCATGTGGAAGGTGTCAGGCTCGCCCGAGTTCGGACACTTTACATCCACGATTTTGATGACCCGCCGGGGCACGCGCTCCAGCTGACGCTCGCCGCTGGTCTCGAGCAGAACGGTATAGCCCGCGTCCAGCAAGCGTTGCATCAGCGGCACCACCTCACGTTCCTGCAACATCGGTTCGCCACCGGTGATCTCCACCAACCCGCCGCCCGGGCTCAACTGCTCCACTTCTTCGATCACCTCTTCAAGCGTCCGGCGATGGCCGCCGGTGAAAGTGTACTCGCTGTCGCACCAGGAACAACGCAGGTTGCATCCCGTGAGCCGCACAAACACGCAAGGCAGCCCAGCGTATGTCGACTCGCCCTGGATCGATTTGTAAATCTCGGTGATCTGCATGGAAGCAAGCTATCAGCCGTCAGCGTTCAGTTTTCCCGTTGTCATCCCGAGCGACCCGGCCGTTTCGCTCGCGAAACGGTGGGGCGAGCCGAAGGCCCCTGCAGCGCAAAGAGCCGTTGGGATCGTACGAATCTTGGCCCTGTTTACCGCACGGGCCTCCGCTACTCCGAATAAGTTGCGGTAGTCACATCAGTTTCGAATACGGTCACATTCTTCACTCGCACCCGGCCCCGGGTCACGCGATCCAGATTAATGTTGGTCTCGTCGTAAAAATACTTGGCCAGATTTTCGGCTGAGGGATTCAGCACCTTGAAAGGATCGAGATCGTTGATCATCTGGTGGTCCAGCCGGTCAATGACTGGTTTCATCGCTTCTTTCAACTCTCTGAAATCGAGCAGAAGCCCGGCTTTGTCCAGCTCTTTGCCGGCGAGGGTCACCCGTACCTTGTAGTTGTGTCCGTGGGGATTCTCGCACTTACCCTTGTAATTGCGCAGGTAGTGCCCCGCGGCAAACGAATCTTCGACCGTAACTTCGTACATGAATCCCTTTGGCGGCGGTGGAATACTGACCGCACCGTAGCGCATGATCTAACCTCGTATTTTACCCCGATAGGGACTCCGCAGGCCTGTACGCCGGATAGCGTCCTGATTTTCGGCAGTCTTTGCGTACTTTGCGGTCTTTGTGATTACAGGTTTGATCTCGCTGCAGGCGAAACCTTGAACCGCAAAGTGCGCCAAGATGGACCGCAAAGTTCGCGAAAAACCGAGCCCAAGTGAGACCCGCCGCTCCGCCGCTATCCAATCCCAAAGAACTCTTCAACCTGCTTCAAATCGGTCGTTCGTCGATAAGGCGGCAGGCTTTCCACGAAAACCCTTCCGTACTGCTTCTTCAAAATTCGGTTGTCCAGCAGCGCCAGCAAGCCGCGATCATGGAGCGAACGGATCAGCCGCCCGAAGCCCTGTTTCAGCGTAATGACGGCCGCCGGCACCTGGTACTGGAAGAAGGCGTTGCCACCGTCCGCGTCGATGGACTTGACCCGCGCCGCTACTACCGGATCGCTGGGGACCGCGAACGGTAGGCGGTCAATGATTACACAACTGAGTTGCTCGCCCTGCACATCCACGCCCTGCCAGAACGATGAGGTGGCGAACAATACAGCATGCGGAGTCAGCCGGAATTCTTCCAGCAGCGCGGTCTTGGGAGCATCGCCCTGCAACAGCATGGGAAATTCCAGTTCACCCAGCAGGCGGTGGTACACGGCATTCATCTGGGCGTAGCTGGTGAACAGGACGAACGCCCGCCCGCGTGTGATCTCGAGCAGCCGCCGAATGCGGTCGGCTGCCTTGGCCACGAATTGCGGAGTACGGGGATCGGGAATGTCGGGAGGCACGTAGAACAGCGCCTGATTTTCATAATCGAAATGCGAAGGGAGCACGGCTTCCCGGGCGTGCTCCAGTCCAAGCCGCCGGCGCATGTATTCGAAGCTGCCGCCCACCGCGAGCGTGGCAGAGGTCAGCACCGCGCATTCCAGTTTGTCGAACAGGCAAGTCTTCAGAATCGGAGCTACGTCGATGGGAGTGGCCTGGAGGAAAACATTCAGTGTGTCGCGTCCACCGCGCCGGCGCTCGATCCAGAACACGGTGTTGCGGTCTTCGGATTCCATCAGGAATCCGAGCTGCACCTGCAACTCCTGCGTGCGCCGGGCGAAGTTGAAGACCTCCTCCGGCTTGGACGGCAGACTCTCCAGCTCCGATCCCAGCCGGGTGAGCGCCTGTTGCAAGCCCAGGAACTCGTCACCGTTTTCTTCCGTGAACTCGCGCCGGCTTTCGAATGCGAAACGGCCGTCGCCCTGAGGCAACAGGGCGAAGAAGAACAATGCCCGCTCCCGCAGGCTCTTCAACGCTCCCGAGAGCGAAGCTGACAGCATATGATTGCGCTGCAGAGAGATTTCGACGTCGCGGCACAGCTCTTCGAAGCGCGCGTTGCTTACGGACACTCCGAAATAGCTTCCGGCGATGTCTTCCAGTTCGTGGGCTTCGTCGAAAATTACTGCCCCGGCCTCCGGCAGGATTCCGGCATCGGGAGCGTACTCGGCCTGCTGCTTGATGGAGAGGTCGGCAAAAAACAGGTGATGGTTGACAATGATGATGTCGCTCTCCATGGCTTTGCGATGCATTTCAGTGATGAAGCAGCGGTCCCAGGCGCTGCATTTCTGTCCCAGGCAGGTATCGGAGCGGGCGTCGATCTTGTGCCAAAGCGCGCTCGCCTCCGGAAGCGATGCCAGTTCGGCTCTGTCCCCGGTCTGCGTGACTTTCTCCCAGGCGGCGATGGCGCGGTAGTGTTCGATCTCCTCCAGGCCGCTGAGCACGGGCTGGTCGGTGAGGTCATAGAGCTTCTTGCGGCATAGATAGTTATTGCGCCCCTTCATGTAACAGACATTGAGTTTGCCCTCGCCGTTGGGAAAGAGCGCCTGTTCGAGAAAGGGAATATCTTTGTGGAAGAGCTGTTCCTGCAGATTTTTTGTGCCGGTCGAAATGATCACACGCTTGCCAGATCGAATGACAGGTACCAGATAGGCCAGCGTCTTTCCCGTGCCGGTACCAGCTTCGACGATCAAGTGGCGCTTTTCTTCCAGGGCTTGCTCGACCGCTTGCGCCATCTGCAGCTGTCCCCGGCGAAACTCGTAGGCGGGGTGGGTACGGGAAAGCAGTCCGCCTGGGGCGAAGAACCGGTACAGGGAAACATCGCGTTTCTTCGTATCGGGGACGGGTTGGGAGGCGGGAGGCACGCAGTCACTATAATAGCGGTTGTGTGGGGACGGGTCTCTGATCCGTCTGCAGGTGGCGGTTTGGCCGCAGCGGGTCTGACTACTGAAGATCTGGGAACTGCCGAGCTGCGTTCGGACTGCACGGGTCGGAGACCCGTGCCCACACGGTCCGTGCAGATTCGCCGTCGCCCTAAGACCTTATGACTCATCCAGCTTTGACCTCACCATCGGCTGCGGCCGCTGCCGGCATGCCCAAGGTGGCTATCGTGGGGCGCCCCAATGTCGGCAAATCCACGCTTTTCAATCGCTTAGTGGGCTCGCGCCGCGCCATTGTTGGGGACGAACCCGGCATCACGCGCGACCGTCTCTATGGCGAGACGGAATGGCGCGGACGCCATCTTCGTATCGTGGATACCGGCGGCATTCTCCCGGAAGACAAAGACTTCATCCCAGCGGAAATTTTCCGCCAAGCCAAGGTTGCACTTCAGGAAGCCGACGCTGTGATCATGGTGGTGGACGGCCGCACGGAAATGGCCTCGCCGGATATTGAATTGGCGCGCCAGCTAATCCGCTCCGGCAAGCCGCTCTTCCTCGCCGTCAACAAGGTTGACACGGATAAGCAACAAACACTCACGGACGAGTTCCATCGACTTGGAATCCGCAAGCTGTTCCCTGTTTCCGCTGAAAATGCTCGGGGCTTGGATGACCTACTGGACGCCGTGCTCGAGGTACTGCCTCTGCGCGACCAACTAACCACTGAGGACACGGAGGACACGGAGGAATCTCACGAAACCAAAGTTGCGATCATCGGGCATCCCAACGTGGGCAAATCCACGTTGCTGAACCTCCTTACCGGCGCCGACCGATCGATCGTCTCGCCCATCCCTGGAACTACGCGGGACGCCGTTGACGAGATCGTCGAGCGCGATGGCAAGCGCTTCCGCTTCATTGATACCGCCGGTATCCGCCGCAAGGGCAAGACCCACCTGATGGCGGAAAAGCTTTCCGTCGTGATGGCGCGCAAGCACCTGGAAGCCGTCGACATTGCACTGCTGGTGATCGACGCAACCGAAGGCGTAAGCCAGCTCGATGCTGCCATCGCCGGATACGCCCACGAGAGTGGCCGATCCATGATCATTATCGTGAACAAGTGGGACCTGGTCGTCAGCGGCAAGGAACGGACAGGCCGACAGACGAAATCCTCGCGCATGCAGGAGAACAAGCGTCCTGCCGATCGCATCGCCTACGAAGAAAGATTGCGGGACGCGCTGAAATTTCTCAGCTATGCGCCCATACTGTTCGTCTCCGCTTCCACCGGCAAAGGCACCGAGAAAATATTCCCCACGCTGGAAGAGGTCGCCAGCGAGCGCCGCAAGCGCATCGGGACCGGCGAGATGAACCGATTCCTCAAGCACGTTGACTTCGAACGCGCCTCCGTTCCCGCCCGGCAGCAGGTCAGGATTTACTACATGACCCAGGCCGCGGTGGGGCCGCCGACTTTCGTCATCTTCACTGATCGCAAAGTAAAGCTGCACTTCGCCTACCAGCGCTTTCTGGAAAACCAGATTCGCCGTGCCTTTGGATTCTTAGGCACGCCGATCTGGATCAAGAACCGCGCCCGGAATTAGGAACTTCGCATCATCCAATCGGCTCAGGGGTCGGCAGCAACGGCGGCGGATCTGGCGGAGGTGGCGGCATCACAGGCGGCGCGGGATGCAGCAGGGCGTTCAGCGCGGGATAACGCGAAGCGAAGAAATAAATGGAGTACGCTGGAAAGAACACCACGGCTGGGACCGAGATCAGAGAAATCACATAGAGCAGCGCGAAAATCGCGATGGTTCCCAGCACCACCGCAAGCGTGATGGTGTAAAGGTTCCAGGTCAGTCCGGCCGTCATGCCTGCGATTACGGCTATCGCACCCAGGCCGCCGACGGGAATAAGAAACAGCAGGATCACAATCGCAGACACGATGCCGAGAATGATCGCCGCTCCGATCGCCATCACGATCTTCATTCCAATGTAGGCGCCGTAGCCGCCCTTCTCGCGTTTGATCTGGGGCCACAGCCGCCGCCAGCCCTCGATGGCGCCAATTTCTTCCAATGCCATTTGCGGGACTACAAAATCCTTGGTCATCACGTGGACCACCAACTGCACCACCACGAAAAGCAAAAACACAAAAAACAGAGCCATGCCGCCCAGAATGAGCGGAATCATGTGTTCCTTGGGGGCTTTGAGCCAGCCCACCAGAAAAGCGAAGGCGGCCGGGATCCCTACCAGAATGGTTAAACAAACAATCGAAGCCAGAGCCAGCAAAATCTGCCACAAAAAGAAACGCTGTCCCGGGCCCTGCCTTCGTGTCCAGCTTTGCCAAATATGGCACTCCTTGGCCACAACGCTATCGAAGAGAACGAAGCGCATCACGCTGTTTATGTACAGAAACAGGACCAGCAACACGAACCCAGCGATGACGAGCACCGCGATCAGCGAGGCGTAGAGCATGGGATTGACCGTGGGCAGAGCGGCCTCCAGAAAATGTCGAGAGTGGTTGGGATGCGTGGGCATCTGGAAGCTGCCGGGGTTGCAGCCACCCCCTCCCGAGCTCATTTCGCCGGCAAGCAGGCCGACCAGGCCCAGTTTGGCCCACTGGCTGGCCCGAAACGGCCGCACCAACTGCTGCCGGGCATGCTCGAAAGCCGGACCAATTGCGTCCACGGCGGAAATCGGCAAGGCGCACCTCGAAAGATCACGGTTCGCAGCAAGGTACTGCGAAGCGAGAGTTGGGTCAATGGGATTCTTGGTACTCCCGGAATTGCAGATCTCAGACAGAAGATTTCAGATTGAAAACCGAATTCTCACTTCTGTCTTTTGAAACTCGGGACTTTCCATTTGAAATCTACCATCTGAAATCTGTAATCTGTTTCTCACTCGTATCTCAGCGCCTCAACCGGATCCAGCTTGGAGGCGCGCAGCGCGGGCACCAGGCCGCTGGCGACTCCCACGGCCAGCAGCACCAGGGTGGAAAGCATGACCGTGGCCAGGGAAATCTGCAGATGAATGTCGGCCTTGCCGGAATCGTCTTCGAACAACGGACCCATGAGCGGTAGGGTGCCGACGGCGGCGGCAATCGCGTAAGAAAGCAGAACCCCGACAGCTCCGCCCAGCAGCATGATGAGCAAGGTTTCGGCCAGGAACTGGAGTTTGATTTGCCACTTCTTGGCGCCCAGGGCCCGCCGCAGACCGATCTCGCGGATGCGTTCATCCACCGAAACCAGCATAATATTCATCACTCCGACACCGCCGATACCGAGGGTTAGCGTGCCCACAAATGTGAGCAGCACCTGCAATCCGATGGTGAGGCCGTCGATGACCGGGCGGAACTCGTCGCGTCCGAACATCACAATCGCCTTCTTGTCGGTGGGAGAAAATTGCTGGCGGGTGGCGATGGCGGCCAGCACCTGGGCCTGGGCTTTCTTCTCGAACTGGGGAGCCACCGGCTCAAAGACCATCACCGCCGCGTACTTCGTATTCCATATGTCGCCGGCGGCGCTATACGGAATCCAGGCGGAATCGTCGTCGCTGGAGAAATAGTTGCTCAACTGGATCTTGCGGGCCATCACGCCGATCACCGTGAAATGCACCCCACCGATCTGCACTGTCTCACCCACTGCAGGCCGGCCGCTGAACAACTGCTCGCGTACCCGGCCGCCCAGAAACACCACGCGCCGTCGCTCCAATTCGTCTCCGGCAGAAATCCAGCGGCCTTCGGATGGCACTTCATTGCGCATCTCGCCATACTCCGGACAAACGCCGCGTATCGCGGCCGTACCTACAACCCGCTCGCCATAGCTGATGCCCGGACGATTTACGGTCTCCAGGCAAACGTGCTTCACCAGCGGAGCCGTTTCCTTAACGATATCGAGGTCCGCCTGCTCCAAACGCACCTTTTTGCCGGCACGCTGTCCACCGGGTTGCTCGCTGGTTTGTTGCGGCCAGCAGATCGTCACACTCTTGCCGAATGCGTCGAAGCCGCCCACCAGGATGCGGCGGAAACTGCTCCCGTAGGCGATCAGCAGCGTGACGGTCGCGATCCCCCAGACGATGCCCAGCATGGTCAGCAGGCTGCGCGTGTAGTTGCGCTTAAGCGCAATCCAAGCTTCGAGAATGATTTCAGTCAGCACGTGGAAACTACCACGATCTATGTGGGGACAGGTCTTCGACCCGTCCCGGCCGACCCAAGGTCGGCGATTTTAGGCTGCCTGCGCCGCGCAGGCGCGGCCTGTCCGAGTAACTTCGGTTTTGCTCAAAGCAAGCTCCGACCCGAGCCCACGCAGCCCTATCCTCCCGCTTCGTAGCGCAGCGCTTCAATGGGATCGATCGACGCCGCTCTGCGCGCCGGATACAAAGCGGAGAACACTGCAATGATGCCCAGCAGCACACACGCCACCAGCCCGGACTGCCACGTCGCCACCAGCCCGGCGAAGAAGTCCGGCATGGGCAGCAGGTTCACCAGGAAGCAAATGCCGTATGCGATTCCCATTCCAATGGCGCCGCTGAGAAACGCGATCAGCAGCGCCTCCATAAAGAACTGCTTGAGGATGGTGCGGGCCGGGGCTCCCAACGCCTTGCGGACGCCGATTTCGCGCGTCCTTTCCCGCACCGCGACCATCATCACGTTCATCACGCCCAGCCCGCCGAGAAACAGGGTTACGATGCCGACTGCACCCAGAAAGTACTTCATACCGTTGGTCATCTGGCGGAAGGCCTTGGCTTCCTGCACCGTGTCCCAGATGGGACAGGCCTCCTTGTCATGGGGATCGAAGCTGTGCATCCGCCCGAGAACTGTCTGTATTTCGCGCTTGCAGGCCTCATGCTGTTCCACCGATCTGGGCGTGACCAGCAGCTGGTCAAACGTTGTGGAGGTGCCGGGAGGCTTGTCGGGGAAATCGCGCCGCATGGCTGCGAAAGGAATAAATATCTTGCTCACGTCCCAGCCGTCGTAGCTTGAATCCTGCTTCTTGACCGCCATCACCCCGATGACGGTGTACGGAAACGCATTCAGATAGACGCTTTCACCGACGGAACTGCGGCCGGGAAAAAGCTGCTTGGCGGCGTCGCTGCCCAGGAAGGCTACGCGGCGAGCTTGCTTCTGATCGTCCCAGTCGTAGAAACGGCCTTCGCCCACGTCCAGGCTGCGAATATAGGCGAATGGGGGATGAGATCCGGTCACAGTGAATGCGGCATTGTTGTAACTGCTGTGGGCGCGCACGTCGTCTTGCTCCAGCTCGGGAATCGCGTATTCGCAATCCGGAGCTTCCGCCTGCACCGCGACTACATCCGCGTCCTCCCAGTGCAGAGCGCGCCCGGCGCGGGCTCCGCCGACCTGCATGCTGGTACGTCCGTGAAACACGATCAGAATATCTTTACCCAGGTTGCGGGCCTGGTCTTCCTGTCCTTTGCGCAGGCCTTCACCCGCCGCCACCATCAGAACGATGGAGACGATTCCCCACGCGATTCCGAACATGGTCAGGAACGTGCGCAGCTTGTGGGCCCAGAGAGTCCGCAACACATCGCCGACCAGATCGCGTAGCACCATATTGTTATGGACGCGGATACCGCCTGAACGTAAGCCGCAGCGATCGGCATCCGAGGGTATATACGAGCGGTGGGATGGTTTTGTTGCAGGGAAATCGGGCGGTGCGGGAATGGTTGGCTTTTAGCCTGCGGCGGCAAATGGAATCACGTTTCCCAGCCACCCATCAAACTGTTGCAACGCCAGTGCGCACTGCTGCCGGTGTCGCTCCTGCCGGTCGCGGACCCTGTGTTCCAGCGGCGGCAGAAGGTCGAAAGTGATGTTCGCCGGCTGGAAGTTCCTGGCATCGGCGTGGGTTACGTAGTGCACCAGGGAGCCGAAGGCAGTCGGACGCGGCGGGGGCGCGGGGACCGCTCCCGAAGCCAGCGCCGCAGCGTGAATGCCCGCCATCAAGCCGGTCGCGATGGATTCGACGTATCCCTCCACGCCACAGATCTGGCCGGCAAAGAACACCGCCGGATACTTCCTCATCTGCAGCGACCCGGACAACAGAGTCGGCGCGTTGATATATGTGTTGCGATGGATCTGTCCGTAGCGCAGGAAACGCGCATTCTCGAGGCCGGGAATCAATCGCAGCACGCGGGCCTGATCTCCGAATTTCAGATGATTCTGGAAGCCCACCAGGTTGTAAGAGTCGGCCCGCAGGTTCTCTTGCCGGAGCTGCACAACGGCGTACGGGATTCGCCCGGTGCGCGGGTCTTTCAATCCCACCGGCTTCATGGGGCCAAAGCGGAGCGTGTCGCGCCCCCGGCGGGCAATTTCTTCAATGGGCAGGCAGCCCTCAAAGTAGTTTAGCTTCTCCCAATCGCGCTCTTCGACCGATTGCCCGGAAATCAGCGCATCGCAGAAACGGTCGTACTCCTCTTTTGACATGGGACAGTTGATGTAGTCGGCCGAGCCTTTGTCGTAACGCGCCGCCAGGTAGATTTTCGACATGTCGATGGAATCGGCCTCGACAATCGGACTGATCGAATCGAAGAAATACAAGTGGCTTGAACCGCTCAGACGCGCGATTTCCTGCGACAGAGCGTCGGAGGTCAGGGGCCCAGTGGCGATGATTGTGATCCGATCTTCGTGAATCTGCGGGACTTCTTCGCGCCGGACTGTGATCAACGGTTCTCGTGAAAGGGCATCCGTGACTCGGGCTGCGAAGGTCGTACGATCTACCGCCAGCGCATGACCGGCCGGCACCGCGCACTCGCGCGCGATCTCCAGCAGCAACGATCCCGCCCGCCGCATTTCTTCCTTCAGCAGCCAGGGCGCTGTGTTCTCGCTGTCAGATTTCAGGGAGTTCGAGCAGACCAGTTCGGCGAAATCCGCGGTCTGATGCGCCGGGGTCGAGCGCACTGGACGCATCTCCCGGAGTTCGACGGCCACGCCACGCCGCGCGCACTGCCACGCCGCTTCCGATCCCGCGAGTCCGGCGCCAATAATGGTGACGCGTGCCGCTGGCGTCATTGCGCACTCCCGGCCACGCGCTGCAGCGCATCTCCATCCAGGCTCACAGTTCTCCAGTCGTCCAGAAATGTCACACCCAGGCCCTCATAGAACTGGATCGCTGGAGTATTCCAGTCGAGCACCTGCCACCGCACGCCAAAGCAATTCTGCTGTCTGGCGATCGACGCCACGCGAGCCAACAACACTTTTCCAATTCCCTTCCCGCGATATTGATCGCGCACGTAGATGTCCTCGAGAAAAAGTCCGCCGCGACCCTCAAAGCTGGAGTAGTAGTCGAAGAAGAGCGCATAACCGGCGGGTTGCTCGTCCCATTCCGCCATCAAGACGCGAAATTTGGGCGTGGCACAAAATCCATCGCGCAGCAACGCCGCTTCGGTCAGCGCCGCGGGGAGACGCTCGAATTCGGCGAATTCATGAATGAGCGTGTTCAACATTGGCACGTCGTCGGCATTGGCGGATCGAATTGAAAGCATGTGCAGGTTCCTCGGCCACTCGGGATTCATGACAGCCATGCGTTGACCTGTGCGGCCAGCGCAAGCATGTGTTCTATTATACGGACGCTGATTATCTGCATCGGAGGCACTCATGGCACGCATCGCGCTCATCGAACCCGAGCAAGCCACACCTGAGGTGAAAGAAATCTACGAGCAGAAATTAAAGGGCAAGCCTGGCAACGTGCAAAAAGCGCTGGCCCATCGTCCGGATATGCTTAGAAACTTCCTCGGCTTCTACGCCAGCGTGGGCCGCTCGCTTGATCGCAAACTCTACGAGTTGATCTACATACGAGTGTCGATGATCAATGGTTGCCGCTACTGCCTGCAGCATCATTTGGCTTCGTCCCAACGCGTGGGCCTGACGCCAGAAGATTGGGGCGCCCTCAAGCAGGGAAACTACTCGCGCTACAGCGAAAAAGAGAGAGCCGCACTGACTTACGTCGAGCACCTGACGCGGTCCCCGCACGAAATCGCTGACAGCGATTTCAAGGAACTTAAGAAACATTTTACTGACCCCGAAATCGTGGACATCCATGTGCTGACTGGCCTCGCCAACCTCACCAATCGGTTTACCGATCCGTTGGGGCTTGAGTTGGAGATGCCGGAAGAAAAGATCTAGCCACGGATTCACACGGATCTCTCGGATAGATCTCTTTTGGGAAGAGGCCTCATCTGCGTAAATCTGTGATGATCCGTGACCTGGCTTTTCTCTGCTACAGGATCACCCGTTCGTCTCCCACTCTTCGCGTGACGTGCTCACGGTCCAGATATTCGAGTAGGGGGATGGCATACTTCCGGCTTACTCCAGTCAGATCCTTGAAGCGGGCTACATCGATCTTCGGCGACTTTGCCTTTTCCAATGACATGCGCTTACGCAAATCCAGGAGCGCTTCGCGATGGAAGACCATATCTTCGGAGATTTTCACCAGGACTTTGTCGCGCAACAGCAGCGTGACGATTTTTTGAGCGCGGGTTTTATCTACCTTGAGACCAGCCAGCACATCCTTCAACGCCGGCACTTTCAAGCCAGAAGAGGCGAATGCGGTCTCAATGATTTCTTTGGACTCGGTCTCTTCGTCTTTCATGACTACTCCGCGCCCAGGCAGATGGACGGTTTCTCCGGCCGTCCCCAGCTTTTTCTCACGGAGGAGCATCTCCAGCGCGGCGGTAAACACTTCGCTCGGCGATGCCACTTGGTCGCGTAGTTCTTCCTTGCCGATCCCTGCGACCAGCGGATTCTCTTTCTGAAAACGCGCGACCGTGATCACAATCAACGATTTCAATGTCTCGAGCGCAGGCAGGTGCACAACCAACTCGCCGATTCGGGCGACCTCGGCCTGCCATCCGGGATGGGCCAAGAGCCCTTCGATCATCTGCCTGGACCATCCGGTTTCGGCAATCAGTTGCGCGACCGCGATTCCACCATGCCCTCGTCGCTCAATGCGGGCCCGCAGAATCGATTGAGCGTCACCATCTGCCAGAGTTTTCAGGAACATCTCCAGCCCCGGCCTGCGCGAAAACGTCGACGCGTCGAGCACCACACCTCCGCCGATGGTCACGACCGGCGAGAACTGGCGCATGATGAAGCGGTCTCCCGGCAACAGCAACGCGGGCTCCGCCAGGCGCAACTGAGCTGTCACGGTTTCTCCTGGCAAAACTTGTTTCTGGCGGTGGAGCGCAACCGTGGCGATGGTTTCGAACGTATAGGCATGCAGATGCACCCGCGCGCGGTCTTTCAGCGGTTTTGCCGTAGGCAACGATGCAAGCGACACGTCCACACGAGACGTAGCGTGAAAGGTCGAGGGCGGGGCCAGCACCATGCCGCGGGCCAACTCTTGCGTGGTTACCCCAGCCAGATTCAAAGCGGTGCGCTGACCGGCGACCGCCTGTTCCGCCGCCTGTCCATGCACCTGAATTCTGCGCACGCGCGCACGCTGGCCCGCAGGGAAAACTTCCAGTTCATCTTCTTTGCGAATCGTGCCGGAAATCAGAGTGCCCGTGACCACGACACCGAAACCTTTCATGGTGAACACGCGGTCAATGGGAAGCCGGGCCAGCGCGGAAGAATCTCGGGCTGGAACCTCGGCCGCCACCGTTACCAGTGCCTGCCTTAGATCCTCGAGGCCCGCGCCGGTCAGCGCACTGACCGCGACTACGGACGAATGCGCCGGATCCAGAAACGAATGACGCAAGAACTCTTCGACCTCCAGGCGCACCAGGTCCAGAGTCTCGCGGTCCACCAGATCGGACTTTGTAAGGACGGCGATGCCCCGGCGCACGGACAGCAAACGGCAGATATCGAAATGCTCGCGCGTCTGCGGCTTGATGGATTCATCGGCCGCAATCACCAGAAGGACGAGATCGATTCCGCCCACGCCCGCCAGCATATTGCGAACAAAACGTTCGTGCCCGGGAACATCGACCAAACCCAGCAGCAAGGTTTCGCCGCCGGGCAGAGGCAGTTCCAGGTGGGCAAAGCCGATATCAATGGTGATGCCGCGGCGCTTTTCCTCTTCCAGCCGGTCGGCGTCGATGCCGGTCAGAGCCTTTACCAGCGCGGTCTTTCCGTGGTCGATGTGCCCCGCGGTCCCGACGATGACGGACTTCATTCGGGACAGTATAGTCGGCGTGCCAAAGTGGCGCCCGCCTCCGCCCGGCCCGATGGGTGGGCGAGACACCCGCCGCACAGCCGGCGGGCTTGCCCTGAGCGCAGTCGAAGGGACGCCGGCTCTACTTTTTCACTCGACCGCTATGCGACAATAGGACTTCCCCATATGACCACCTCTCCGACCCTGGTCCTGACTCCCGAGATCATCCGGGAGCACGGCCTGACGCCCGACGAATACGAAAAAATCAAACAACTGCTGGGCGGACGCGAACCCACCATCACCGAGTTGGGCATCTTCAGCGTGATGTGGAGCGAGCATTGCTCCTACAAATCCTCGCGCGTGCACTTGAAGCGATTGCCCACGCGCAGCCGCCTGGTAGTACAGGGTCCGGGGGAGAACGCCGGCATCATCGACATCGGTGACGGCTGGGCCTGTGCCTTCAAGATCGAGTCCCACAATCATCCTTCGTTTATCGAGCCGTTTCAGGGCGCGGCTACGGGCGTCGGTGGAATCCTGCGCGACATTTTCACCATGGGCGCGCGGCCCGTTGCCGTGATGGACTCGCTGCGGTTTGGGCCGATTCAGGATGGTGGTGTGGGGCGGGTGCCCTCGCCCGCCAACACGAGTGGGACGGTCGCGCCTCCATCGGGCAACGATATTCACAAAAATCAATCCGTGCTGGAGGGTGTGGTCAGCGGGATCGCCTCTTACGGCAATTGCTTTGGTGTAGCCAATCTGGGCGGCGAGAGCAAGTTTGAGCCTTGCTACTCCGGTAATCCTCTAGTAAATGCTTTCGCTCTGGGATTAGTCCGGCGCGATCAGATTTTCTACGCTAAGGCCGCGGGCGAAGGTAATCCGGTGATTTACGTCGGCTCAAAAACCGGGCGCGACGGCATTCACGGCGCCACCATGGCGAGCGAGGAATTCAGTGAAGCCTCCGAAGCCAAGCGGCCCAACGTGCAGGTGGGCGATCCGTTTCTCGAGAAGCTTCTGCTCGAGGCCTGCCTGGAAGCCATGCAGACCGGCGCCATCGTCGGCATACAGGACATGGGGGCGGCCGGGCTGACTTGCTCCACTTGCGAGATGGGCGCTCGCGGCCGCGTGGGCACTGAAATCGAGCTCGACCTCGTGCCCCAGCGCGAGACCGGCATGACCCCATACGAGATCATGCTGAGTGAATCGCAGGAGCGCATGCTGCTGGTAGCACAGAAGGGCCGCGAACAGGAAGTCTTTCGCGTCTTCGAGAAATGGGGACTGGACGCCGTCGAAGTGGGTCGGGTCACTGCCGACGGCAAGATGCGCGTCCTGCAGCACGGAGAAGTCGTGGCCGAAATTCCCAACCCAGCGCTCACCGAGGACGCGCCGGTTTACAAGCGTCCACTGGAGCGCTGGGAACCGCCGGTGCCACGCGAAATGCCGGAGCACGTCAAGCTGGCCGAAACTTCCGATCTCGCTGCCAATCTCAAGCGACTGCTTGCCACTCCCAATATCTGCGGCAAGCGCTGGATTTGGCAGCAGTACGATCACATGGTGCAGACCAACACGGTCGAGGGCCCGGGCGCGGGCGATGCCGGCGTGATTCGCATCAAAGGTTCCAAGCGCGGGCTGGCCATGGCACTCGATGGCAACGGACGCTGGTGCTACCTCGATCCGCGGCTGGGCGCCATGCATGCAGTCGCGGAAGCCGCACGCAACGTGGCTTGTGTCGGCGCCACTCCGATTGGCGGCACCAATTGCCTGAACTTTGGCAATCCTGAGAAGGCCCACATCATGTGGCAATTTTCGCAAGTGATTGACGGCATCACCAAAGCCTGCGAGGAACTGGAAATTCCTATCACCGGCGGCAACGTCAGCTTTTACAACGAGACTCTGGGCGAGGGAATTTATCCCACGCCGGTGCTGGGTGTGGTCGGCATTCTCGAAGACGTGCATCAGGCGGTGCGTCCGGATTTCCGCGAGGCGGGACGCGCGATCGTTGTTTTGCGCGGCGCCGAACCAGGGGACGCGACCGACGCTGAATCCGCATTCGGATCGTCGGAGTATGCCAAGGAAATTCTGGGCGCGGTTTGGGGTTATCCTCCCGAGTTGGAACTGGAAAAAGAGGCTGCTTTGCAGAGGGCGCTGGTCGAAATAGCTCAGATCGAAATTATGGATTCCGCCCACGACTGTTCTGACGGCGGAATCGCGGTAACGCTGGTCGAGTCGGGGCTGTCTAAAGGCATTGGAATGAATGTTGATCTGACGTCCATGGGATTGCCGCCGGAGTTTGTTCTGTTTGGTGAGGAGGCAAGCCGCGTCGTCCTCTCTTGCGACCATGAGAACTTCGGCAGAATCCAGCAAGTGGCGTTAAAATACGGCATCGCTGCGGAATTGATCGGAGAGACGGTGCCCGAGCGGGTTGAAATCAGGCTCGATGGCCGGGTGGTGGTGTCGGCGGCTGTTTCGGAATTGCGCGAGGCCTACGAGGGCGCGCTGGAAAAGGCGCTGCGGACGGAAGCGGTGGCGGCGGATTAAGAGATTGCCGAGCTTCGCTCGGCCGGGCAGGTGATGTTGCCTGAGAGCTGAGGGTTGATAGCTAAATGGCTTTCGACAAATTCCATGATGAATGCGGAGTAGTCGCCATCTACGCCCACCCTGAGGCGGAGAAGCTGGCGTACCTCGGACTGCATGCGCTGCAACATCGCGGGCAGGAATCGGCGGGCATCGTCACCTCCAACGGCCTGACTTTGCGCGCTCACCGCGCCATGGGATTGGTGGCCGACATCTTTACCGAGGATGTCTTGTCTCAGGTGCACGGTGCGCTGGCCATCGGGCACACGCGTTACTCCACCGCCGGTGATTCGGCTCTGTTCAATGCTCAACCCATCATGGTGCAATCGAACAAAGGCATGATTGCACTGGCCCACAACGGCAACCTGGTGAATGCGCAGGAAATTCGGCATCGCCTGGAGGCCCAGGGGTCGATTTTCCAGACCAACAGCGACACCGAAGTGATCGTTCACCTGATTGCGCTCTCCAAAGAACAGACTTTGCCGGATGCGATGGCCGACGCGCTGCGGCGGGTGGAAGGGGCGTTTTCGCTGGTTATGCTTAGTTCAGACCGGGTTTTCGCGGCCCGTGATCCGCGGGGGTTCCGTCCCTTGAATATTGGAAGGATTCCACGCCTGGAAGGGCAGCGGCAGGACACAATCGTGTTTGCCTCGGAGACCTGCGCGTTCGATCTGATCGGCGCCACTTATGAGCGCGAGGTCAAACCGGGTGAGTTGGTGATCGTGGGGCCCGAAGGCATCACTTCGCGGTTTTATGCTCCGGTGGCGGCGCAATCGAGTTGCATTTTCGAGCACGTGTATTTCTCGCGGCCCGACAGCATGGTGTTCGGGCGTCCGGTTCAGGCCAGCCGCGAAGGTCTGGGAAGACAGCTGGCGCGGGAAGCGCCAGCTGAAGCCGATCTCGTGGTCCCTGTGCCGGACTCCGGTGTAACCGCGGCCGTGGGCTACGCCGCCGAGAGCGGTATTCCTTTCCGCTTCGGACTCATCCGCAATCACTATGTGGGGCGCACCTTTATCGAACCGCGCCAAAGCGTCCGTGACTTTGGGGTGAAATTGAAACTGAACCCGGTGCGCACCTTGCTCGAGGGCCAGCGCGTGGTGCTGATCGACGACTCCATTGTGCGCGGCACCACCAGCCGCAAGATTGTGCGCATGATCCGCAACGCGGGCGCCAAGGAAGTGCACATGCGCGTCTCCTGTCCGCCCACGGTTTCGCCCTGCTTCTACGGCGTAGACACGCCTTCCAAGAAAGAGCTGATCGCGGCCAACAAATCGGTGGAAGAGATTCGCGAATTCATTGGCGCCGATTCCCTGGCTTTTCTCTCGCTGGAAGGAATGAAAAAAGCCTGCGCCGACGGCGAGAAGACTACCTACTGCACCGCCTGCTACACCGGTTCGTATCCCACAAAATGGGTGGATGTGGACGAGATTCTGCCCGCCACCATCAGCGAGCCGTAAGCTTCAGCTCAGCTACCGGGTTCGTGCCGATACTATTCTCGGAATCCCCAGTAGATCATTGGTTATTCGTACGTCATTCCAGCTTGTGAGCAATGCAGGCACGCGTTCTGCGATCGTGCCGCTGATTTCCATCACCAGCCAGCCACCGGGCTTGAGCGATTTGCTGGCCTGCGGGGCGAGGCGTTCGATCACTTCCAGTCCGTTGGCCCCGGCGAAGACCGCGTTGCGCGGTTCATATTTACGGACCTCGAGTTGGACCTGGTCTTCTTCCGATTCGCCCACGTAAGGCGGATTGGAAACAACAAAGTCGAATGCTCCGCGTTCGAGCCCTTGCAGCAGATCGGTTTGATGGAAGCGAATTCGAGATTCCAATTGGTGGCGTGCTGCGTTGGCGCGGGCGATCTCCAGAGCTGCGGGCGAATTTTCAGTCGCGTGAATTTCGGCGTGGGGCAATTCTTTGGCCAGGGCCAGGGCGATGCAACCGGAACCAGTACCGACGTCAACGATGCGCAAAAAATCGGCAGCCGAGGACACCCGCCCCACACGTTGCAGCATCGTCTCGATTACGTGCTCGGTTTCCGGCCGGGGAATGAGCACAGACGATGTAACGATGAGATCCATTCCCCAGAACTCCTGGTGTCCGGTGATGTACTGTGCGGGCGTGCCGCGTTCGCGCTCGGTCAAGGCTTGGTCGTAGCGGCGCTGTTCGTCGCCGGACAGTTCACGCTCGGGGTGGGCGTAGAGATGGGCGCGGTCGCATTCCAGAGTGAACATCAGCAGGAGCTCGGCGTTCATGCGTGGCGAAGGGGTTTTCTTAGCAGTGAGGCGGGAAATGGCGGAGGCGAGGGCTTGGCGGAGCGTCACGGGATTATTTGAACACAGGGTTCGCCCGCGTGAATCCCATCACAACACTCCGGTTGTCTGTGCTTTCATTTTCTCTGATTGATAGTGGCTGACTAACGCCTCGATCAGGGGCTGGAGTTTACCGTCCATGACCTGCTCAAGCTGATGAATGGTCAGTCCGATACGATGGTCGGTGACGCGGTTCTGCGGAAAATTGTAAGTTCGGATCTTTTCGCTGCGGTCGCCCGAGCCCACCATAGCCTTGCGTTCTTTGGCGAGCGCATCCTGCTGCTTCTGCATTTCCATCTCGTAAAGACGCGCACGCAGCACCCGCATGCCCTTCTCCCGGTTCTTGATCTGCGATTTCTCGTCCTGGCAGCTTACGACCGTGTTGGTGGGAATGTGGGTGATGCGCACGGCGGAATAGGTCGTATTCACTGACTGTCCGCCGGGGCCAGACGAGCAGAACGTATCAATGCGGAGGTCCTTGGCTTCGATCTTGATATCGACGTCCTCCGCCTCGGGTAGGACGGCAACCGTGACTGCGGAAGTATGCACCCGCCCCTGCTGCTCGGTGGCGGGCACGCGCTGCACGCGGTGTACGCCGCTTTCATATTTCAGGCGTGAATAAACCCGCTGGCCTTCGATGATGGCGATCACTTCTTTCAGGCCGCCAACCGAGGAGTCAGACGTAGAGAGCACTTCAACCTTCCAGCCCTGAGTTTCCGCATATCGGGTATACATGCGGAACATTTCGGCCGCGAACAGCGTGGCTTCATCGCCCCCGGTGCCAGCGCGGATTTCCAGGATGACGTCCTTCTCGTCACTAGGATCTTTGGGCAGCAGCAGGACCTTGAGTTCCTCTTCCACTCCGCCGACGCGTGCTTCCAGTTTGTCGAGTTCTTCCTGGGCATAGGCCCGCATCTCGGCATCTTTTTCGTCTGCCAGGACGGCCTGGCTTTCGGCGATGCCGCGTTTCAGGTCCTTGTACTCACGATATTTCTCGACGATATACGAGACTTCGCTGTGGGCCTTGGCCGTCTTCTGATATCTGGCCGAGTCGCCCACAATCTCCGGCGAGGACAGGGCTTGCGTCAGCTCCTCGTAGCGGGCCTCGATTTGCTCTAGTCGTTCAAACATTTAGGTTCAGTCTTCTGTCTTCAGTCGTGAGTCGTCAGCCCGCGGACGGCTTTCGGTATTTTCAATTCTATTACTGGAAAACGTTTGGAGAGAATATTCGCGGCGACCGCTAGGCGATAACTAATTCGCCGCCGTGCTGTTTTTCGAGCGCCATGGCATGGTCCAGCGCGATGATGGCGCACTCGGCCTGGTCGTCCGACGGGGGCTGGGTGGTGATGCGCTGCAGCCAGAGCCCGGGCGCAGTCATCAGCGCGAAAAGCGACCCGCGATGCTTGGCGGCGAAGCGTATGATCTCGTACGAAACGCCGGCGATTACCGGCAGCAGGGCGATGCGAACACCGAAACGCGCCCAGAACGTGGTCACCGGAATCAGCGTGTACACCACGATCGAGATGATCATCACAGTCATCAGAAAGCTGGTGCCGCAACGCGGATGGTAAGTAGAATATTTCTGCACCGAGGCGGTTGCCAGCTGATCGCCGTTCTCGAAGGCATATACCGTCTTGTGCTCCGCGCCGTGATATTCGTATACCCGGTGAATATCACTCCACAGCGATACTCCCCAGATGAAGAGCAGGAACAGGGCAATCCGGATGACGCCGTCCACCAGGTTGAAAATGATCTGCTCGCCAAACACGGGGTTCACCCGCTTCAGTTCCGTGGCTGCCAGCAGCGGCAGAAACTTATACATGAAAATGAAAAAGCCAACCGAAATGATGATATTAACCGCAGCCATCCAGCCCGTGATTTCGAGCTTCTTCTTGTCCTCGGCGGGCGCGGGTTGCAGTTCGTCGAGAGCCACGTTGGCGGAAAATTTCAACGCCCGAAAGCCCAAGGTCATCGCATGACCGAGCGTAACCACGCCGCGCACTACGGGCCAAGCCATCCATTTATGTTTTTCGGACAGCCGTTCCAGCGCCTCACTATGGGTAGACACTTCGCCGGAAGGTTTGCGGCAGGCGATAGCCCACGCGTGCGGAGAGCGCATCATAACGCCCTCGAGCACGGCTTGGCCGCCGACCAGGGTTTCCTCCCCGCCTTCAAGGGCCGGTAGAAGTTGTACGGCCACCAGGAATCGCCACCAGGTTCGCAAGAAACGCATGATGAATTAGATGCCTTTTCAATCTCCAAGGCTCTAGCTACAAGGGTACCACAGGCGAATTCATTTAGGATGGCACCAGCTGAGGTAAGTGATGCGAGACACGAAGGTTAGGGAATTCCTTCATATACTTTTGGGTACGTGTGGTTAGAGCATTTTGCGTTTGCCCAGAAAATCAAACCTTAAACCGCAATGATGAAGCTGGCCGAAGCCTGCGAACGGATCGCTTGCACTACCAAAAAACTCGAAAAGGTGCGATTCGTCGCCGAATATCTGAAGTCACGCACGCCGGAGGAGGCCGCCGTCTCCGCCGTATTTCTCTCGGGAAGGCCCTTTCCTGTCCGGGAGGAGGCCACGCTGCAGGTGGGCGGAAGGGTGCTGTGGCGGATTGTCGCGGAGCTTTCTGGCAAGAGCGAAGCTGAACTGACCGCGGCATACCGCCAGCGCGGAGATCTGGGCGCGGTGGCCGGCGACGTACTTCCTGAGCCGCCCCGAGACGGCGATCTGAGCGTCCTGCACGTGGAAAACAAATTCCGGGAGATCGTCGCCGCACGTGGGCCGGCGGCGAAAGCCGCTCGGGCGCGGGAGCTTCTTTCCAAGGCCACGCCCCTCGAAGCCAAATATATCGTGAAGATTGTGACTGGCGATCTGCGCATCGGCCTCAAAGAAAGCCTGGTGGAAGAAGCCATTTCCAAGGCCTTCGGCGGTACGTTAGCCGAGGTCCAGCGCTCCAACATGCTTCTGGGCGACATTGGCGAGACCTTGAAGATGGCGGTGGCGAACAAACTGGGCGATGCCAAAATGCGATTATTCCATCCCCTGGGTTTCATGCTGGCCAGCCCGGCGGAATCGGCGGAGCAGGCTCTAAGCTACTTTCAGAACGCTCTGGTGGAGGATAAGTACGATGGCATTCGCGCCCAGGCGCACTGTTCCGGCGGAGAGGTGCGAATCTTCTCGCGTACCCGGGACGAGATCACAGAGTCTTTTCCAGAACTGCCTGATGTGCTGACCGGTCTGCCGGAAGATGCAATTCTCGATGGCGAGATTGTCGCCTGGAGCTCCGATGGCCGTGAGGATCCGCCTGAAGGCGGCAGTGAAAGCAAGGTAGCGCAGCCGTCCTCGGCGGCTGTCGTGGGGGCGTCTCGCCCACACGCGGTCGGCAGAGCGGCAGGGCGGGCGCTCCCATTTAGTGCGTTGCAGCAACGCCTAGGACGAAAGCAAGTCAGCGAAAAGCTGATGCAGCAGGTGCCTGTGGCCTACATGGTATTTGATGTGCTTTACGCCGAAGGCGAGTTGCTGCTGGAGCGGACTCTCCTCGAGCGGGAGAGAATCCTCGATGCCCTGCTCGGAGCGCCAAGGAAATCTCGAGTGGTTCCGCGAATCGCCTCGGGAGCCCAGACTCGATTCGAATTCGGCGATGACGTCAGCGCATCGAACACGCGCGTGATTCGTGCCCCTGTGTTTCACGTTTCGACGCCGCAAGAACTTGATCACCTGTTTGAAGCCGCGCAGGCCCGAGGTAACGAAGGCCTGATGATCAAAGATCCCGAGTCGGCCTACACCCCGGGACGGCGCGGGAAATCCTGGCTGAAGCTCAAGCGCGAATTGGCCACTCTGGACGTCGTGGTTACGGCGGTCGAGTACGGTCACGGAAAACGCATCGGGGTATTGAGCGATTACACCTTTGCCGTGCGCGATGGGGGAAAGCTGGTGAACATTGGCAAGGCCTACTCCGGACTGACCGATATCGAAATTGCCAGGATGACCAAGTGGTTTCTGGAGCACACCATCGAAGACCAGGGTCTCCGGTTGATCGTCGAGCCGAAGATTGTCCTGGAAGTGGCGTTCAACAACATGATGCGGTCCGACCGCCACGAGAGCGGTTACGCCTTGCGCTTCCCTAGGATCGTGAGATTGCGTCCCGACAAGCTCCCGCAAGATGCGGATACGATCGAGCGGGCGAACGAGATTTACGAGAAGCAGGGGAAATGACCATGACCGGCCCTCCGCCAACGCCGCTCTGGGCGGCGCTCAATTCCGGCGCAAATTGACAAGAGCCAGGCGCCCTGGCTCTTGGCGTCCCCACCACTCGTCACCGCTCCAGATTCAGCTCAATTGCTTCCTGACGCTGCGATCCCGTCCTTCGCTTTGGCTGAGCGCGTCAGCGTGTGAGGTGGGGAAAAGGTGTAGGCTCCGAGCTCCGTCACGAGTTCGCTCAGGTAGTACACGTCTCCCGCTCGCGTCAGCTTCACCTCGAGCGGCCCCGCGAAGGTGCCGTCATGCGAGCTGGGAAGAAGAAAGACCAAGGTACCCGATTCTTTATCGCGCAGAAGCAGCGTTTGACCTGTTTCTGGCGAGCCTTGATACACCTTGTATGTTCCCGCGGGAAATGCTTCCCCGCCGGCTACGAAGTCCTGGTCAATATGCACCACGACGCCTCCTGTCTCCGCCCGAGCTCCTGCAGCCAGCGTGAACAGGCCGGCGATCATGATAAGTGTGCCTAATAGAAATTTCTTCATCACTCTCCTTATTCTCCTTGTGTGCTCTGTGGTTGCGGTTGAGTTGATTCTCGAGCGCTACCGCCTTCCTGCTGTACGCAGCCAGACGGAAATCAGCCCTCCGTCAGGGGTGGTCCATGCGCCTGGCCGGGTCCGTTCCGTGAATTTCAGGCCGTGGCCTGTTCGTGAAGACTGTCTTCAGTGCATTTTGAGAATTGGATTCAGCCCCGGTGCTATGGGTGCGCGAGCCATGTCAATTGTTTGTCAAAAGATGTTGCGATTTGTGAAGAGAATGGACGCCGTGAGGAGTGCCGGATTGCAGCTCAATGCTTGTGTTTTTCGGCACCTGTGCCCACCGGAATCACGCACCCATGCGCCACTTCGCACTCCACGTTCTCGAACTGAATGGTGGTGTGGCTGATGTGAAACTCATGGTGCAGGCATTCCTTAAGATCGCGCAGAATCCGCTCACTGACGGATGGGGGAATGTCGGCGATGGAAATATGGCAGGAGAGCGCACGCGTCTCCGACCCGATGTTCCACACGTGCAAGTCGTGAACATCGTTCACCCCATCGACCCGGCGCATGGCGGCTTCGACCTGCTCCAGTTTGATCCCGCGCGGCGTGCCTTCGAGCAGGATGTTGAGCGTTTCCCGCACGATGCCGAATCCCGACCACAGGATAAGCACTCCGATCGCAACCGAAAGCACGGAGTCAATCCAGTATTGCCCGGTGGCCAGGATGGCCCAGCCGCCCAGGATGACCGCCCCGGTGGAAAGCGTGTCGCCGATTTCGTGCAGCAGCGCGCTGCGAATGTTGACGTCGCGGCCGGCGCGGTAGAGCAACAGCGCAATCACTCCATTCATTGCCACGCCCGCAGCGGCGACGCTCATCATTACGCCCGCGTGCACCGGCTGCGGGTTCTGAAACCGGTGGAACGCTTCATAGAAAATGAAGCCGGAGACCGCAACCAGTGAGACCGCGTTAACCAGAGCGGCCAGCACCCCAGCCCGGTGGTAGCCATAGGTCTTGGTTGAGCTGGGCGGGCGGGATTGCAGGTAGACCGCGGTGAGAGAAAGCAGCAGGGCAAAAAAGTCCGACAGGTTGTGCCCGGCCTCAGACAGCAGGGCCAGCGAGTGGGCGCGGATGCCGGCTACAACCAGCAGCACAATGTAGGCCGCGGTCACGACCAGTGAAACCCGCAGGATCCGTGAGGTCCTTTCGCCTCCGCCGTGGGCATGCATGTGCATGAATCAAGTTTAAGGCTATGGGCGGGCGGCTTCAAGGCACAGCGGTAATGGACGAAATCGGGGGCGTCGCTCCCATCATCGGCGCGCCTTCCGCACTCGATCGATGGACTACAATGCTGAGTCGTCCCTGGCCCGGGAGGCCCGGATTTCATGCAGACTGCGGACGTCGTCATCATCGGCGGAGGAATTGTCGGCTCCAGCATCGCCTACCATCTGGGCGCCGCGGGATGTACGGACGTCCTGGTCATCGAGCGCGAAACCGCCCAGGGCAAGGGATCCACGGGCAAGAGCATGGGAGGCGTGCGGGCCCAGTTCTCCACACCGGTGAATATCCAGATGTCGCTTTACTCGATTTCTTTCTACTCCAGCTTCGATGAGCGACTGGGGCATCCCGCGGGCTACCGGCCACAGGGATATCTGTTTTGCGCCACCGACCAAAAACATTTGGCTTCTCTGCAAACCAACTATCAGAAGCAACTAGCCCTGGGATTGAAGGACGTGCAGTTGATCACGGCGGATGAAATCCGCACCAGGTTCCCGCAGCTTCAGGCGGACGATATCGTAGGCGGCAGTTTTTGCCCGAGTGACGGGTTCGTTGATCCCTATAGCGCCATGATCGGCTTTATGACCTGGGCCTCAGAACACGGTGCCAGATTGTGGAAGAATACTCGTGTTACCGAAATCCGGTTCGACGATCAAGGTGCGGCCGTTGTCGTAACCCCCAGAGGAAATGTATCCACGAGAAATGTGGTGAACTGCGCGGGCGCCTGGGCGGCAGAGATCGCGGAGATGGTGGGCCTGGATCTGCCCGTCGAACCGCTACGCCGCATGTTGGTTCCAACTGAAGCCTTCGACCAGTTTCCGCACAGTGCCCCCATGATCATCGACATGTCGAACGGCTTTCACTTCCGGCCCGAAGGTCTGGGGTTTCTGCTGGCGTGGAACGATCCGGAGGAAACGCCGGGTTACAAAACCGACTTCGATGCCGCATTCATCGAGAAGATCCTGACCCGGGCGGCGGAGCGCGTGCCGATGTTTGAGAATCTCGCGGTGAATCCGAAACGCGCCTGGGCTGGTCTCTACGAGATGACGCCCGATCATCATCCGATTATGGGCCCGGCACCGGGTGTGCCTGGATTCTTTCTGGCCAACGGATTCAGCGGGCACGGCGTAATGCATGCCCCGGCGACGGGGAAGATTTTGTCTGACCTGATCCTGACCGGAAAGACCGATCTGGTGGACACGTCATTGCTTGGGCTGTCACGCTTCGCAGAAGGGCGGATGATCGAGGAGACAGCGGTGCTGTAAGAGGTAAGCAACGAAGCTTACCAGGATAGGAAGTTCTTGGCGTCCGTTGCGGCTGTCTTCGCGAACTTTGCGGTTAAACTCTGGATCGCAGAGATGGTCAGAGAGACGGCAATTCGAAGGAATCATGCCTGTTCGGGAACAAAACTTCTGGTTGACGACGGTCGAGATTCTTCGCACCGATCCCGCCCGCCCACTGCCGGAGAGCGTGGACGTGGCCGTGATCGGCGCCGGGTTCACCGGACTGTCGGCCGCGCGAACCCTAGCTCGTTGCGGAGCCAACGTCGCCGTCCTGGAAGCGGAAACCATCGGTTGGGGCGCCAGTTCGCGCAACGGCGGTATGGTCCTTACCGGACTCAAGCTTGGAGTCAACAAACTCATCTCGCTGTACGGACGCGAGCGGACGCAACGGATGTACGCGGCGTCGCTGGCTACCATCGATTGCGTGGAGCAGCTTGTCAACGACGAGCGCATCGATTGCGACTTTGCCCGCAGCGGACATCTCGAAGTAGCCTGCAAGCAGAAACATTTTGACGACTACGCCCGTCAGGTGGAAGTAATCGCGCGCGAGTTCAACCACCAGTTGCGCATGGTACAGAGACATGAGTTGCAGCCCGAAATTGGGTCGTCCATCTATTACGGCGGCATCGTGGATGAAGTCAGCGCCGGCCTGAATCCCGCGCGATACGTGGCCGGACTGGCGCTGGCAGCAATGAAAGCCGGCGCCACGATTTTCGAAAATGCGGCCGTGGTGAAAATTGAGCGCGAAGCCCGGGAGGGGACGCCGGGGTGGCGAGTCACCACATCTCGCGGCGCCCTTTCTCGCGGCGTTCTTTCTCGCGGCACTCTGTGGGCGCGCGATGTGTTCGTCGGCACCAGCGGCTACACCGGATCGGCGACTCCGGCGCTGCGCAAGAAGCTCATCCCCATTGGCTCGTACATTATCACTACGGAAATCCTGCCCGAAGCGCTGGCCAATGAGTTGAGCCCGCGCAATCGCATGATTTACGACTCCAAGAATTATCTCTACTACTATCGCCTGACGCCAGACCAGCGCATGCTCTTCGGCGGCCGGGCGGCTTTCTTCCCCGAAACACAGAATTCAATCCGCCAGAGTGCGGAAATTCTGCGGCGCGGAATGATCGCGGTCTATCCGCGGTTGCACGATGTGAAAGTTGACTACGTCTGGGGCGGTACCCTGGACTTTGCATTCGACATCATGCCGCATGCCGGGCAGATGGATGGAATCTACTATGCCCTCGGGTATGCCGGACACGGCGTCGCCATGGCAACCTGGCAGGGACAGCAGATGGCGCGGATGATCGCAGGCGAGAAGCCGGACAATCCGTTCGTGGGGATTCCGTTTCCTGGCGCACCGCTCGGGCTTTATAACGGGAAGCCCTGGTTCCTGCCCTTCGCCGGCGCCTGGTACAAATTTCTGGATTGGGTGAGCTGAGGGCTGAATCGAAAAACGGTCAGGCCCGCGTTCTGGACTTGCTCCGTGTTCTTAGCACAGGGACTCCGTCGAGGGACCATTCGCCGACCGAGTCATAGTTTCTGTAACGAGTCGGGAAGCCGGGAATTTAACGAATATGCGCCCGGCCCGGTCAACAGCAATGCCATTGCACCAGCAACTGCGTGAGTGCGTATTCTGCGCCGCCGCTGCCGACGTTAGTCGCGCTGGTCGGGGAGCATTCGCTGGAAAAAGTGTGTCCATTTCAGCTGTCCTTTTTGTCGATCTTTCAGCCTATCGATCTTTCCTCGAGTTGAATCTACGACCGTCGACAATACAGTAGCCATCGCTGTGCTATCTGGTTCGTCACACGTTAGCGCGTCTGGCGTTTCCACGGCCCAGTGCGAAATACACCACGGGTCCCACCGCCATTGCCGCCGGCCCCCAGATCAAGCCGTAGCGGTCGCTCCCCAGCAGCGCGATTGCGCTCATGATCACGACCGCGACGACCGAGTAGATCAGCCCAGTACGTCCGCCCGGGATTACGAACGGTCGCAGCATGTCGGGTTTCTTGTGGCGCAGCTGCCAGGCCGCAAGTACGGTCATGACTGTGGTAGCGACCCGCAGCCAGTTGTAGACGCTGATGAGCTCCACCAGGGAATGCAGTGCCAGCAAGCCGTACACCGTCGCGGAAGTGATGATGGCGATCCATGGCGTTCCGTAGCGCCGATGTTGGCCGGTCAGCACATGCGGCAGGTAACCATCTTCCGCCATGGCAAACGGCATGCGCGTCGACGCCAGAATGGTGCCGTTGAGCAGTGCGACCTGGGTGATCATGGCAGCCGCGAACATCCAGGCTCCCAACCAACGGCCTCCGATGAGTTGCGCCGCAGTGGGGAAATATCCGGTATGCCAACTCTGCCAGTTGCCCAACGCCGCGAGCGCGGCAAAGGTAGGCAGAAAGTAGGCGGCGATGGACATGGGGATCACCAGCGCCAAAGCCAGCGGATAGCTGCGCCGGGGATTGTCCACTTCTTCAGCAACCGTCGAAAGCTGCTCGTATCCCGAATACAGCCACAGCCCCAGAGCCAGACCGACTCCGAACACGTGGAAGGATGGCTGATGGAGAGGGATCGCGGGAACGAATGGATTGTGCTGCCACTTGGCCAGACCGATCACGACCAGCACCAGCACCGGAAGCAAAATGAAAAGCTCTAACATGGTGGCGAACTTCCCCACCATTTGAATGCCGCGCACATTGATGTAAGTGATCACCGCGACCATGGCGAGGGAGACAACGTAGTGCCGCCATCCCGTGAGTTCCGGGAAATAGAAGCCCAGGTAGTCGGCGAACTGCACGGCATAGACGCTACCCAGCAAGAATGAGGCGCACCAGTTCCACCATCCCGCAAGAAATCCCCAGAAATCTCCGAAGCCGGCACGTACCCAACGATAGAAACCTCCCTCGACCGGCATGGCGGTAGTCAACTCAGCCGACACTAACGAGACGGGGATACACCAGAAGAATGGGATCACCAGCAGGAAGATGAGCGTCATGCCGGGACCGGAGGTGGTGACCATGTCCTCGAGCCCAAAGGGACCGCCGGTGCAGTAGGAGAACATCACCCAGACGAAGTAGAACAGGCCGGCTTTGCGCAGGGCGGACTTCGCGGTGGTGGACACGGGCTTGGATTATACGAGGGAAAGGAAAGGCGATTTCAGATTTGGATTGAAGATTTCAGATTGTACTTCCACCAAAGCTACGAGGTTAGGATTAAGTCGGAATCACAATCTGAAATTTAGAGATAAAAAAAGCCTCCTGCTTGCGCGAGAGGCTTTTCGGATAAGGGCGACCGGGCCCTATTGGTGCGTCGTCCTAAACTGACTATTTCGGGGGCGCTGGCTGGTCCTGGCTCGCGGGAGCCGGGGCAGCATTGGTCGAGGCCAGCGTTTCCAGGTCGTTCTTCAGGAGGCTGATTTCGACACGTCCACCGCTGGTGCGCTTGGTCTTGGCATCATCGCCAGCCGCCGTGGCCACAGGAGCGTTGCCCATGCCGACCACGTAAATCCGGTAGACCGGAATCTCGTGATTGAGCACCAGGTAGCGTACGACTGCGTCCGCCATCTTCTGCGAAGTGGCGATCGCGGCCTGACCGTGTCCGGAGGAGAAGCCCTGCACTTCCACGATGTAGCCGCGCTGGCTTTTCAGCGGCGTGGCCATATCGTCAAGCGCGGCTTTCGCGTTCTTGCTGAGCACGCTCTGGCCGGGACGGAAACGAATCTCGGTCTGGTTGGAAGCCTTGTACTGATCGATGTTGCCGACGACCTGCTCGACGGTGGTCAGGCGGGTGTTGGCCTGGGTTGCTGTCTGCTGCGCCATCTGGGCTTTGTTGCCGGCGTCAATTGCGTGCTGGTCGGCTTCGTTGGCCTTGGTCGAGGCCAGTCGGATACCTTCCTGGGCGCGGGAGTCGGTGTCCTTGATCATCTTGGTGTTTGAGGACGTCAGCTCATCCAGCTCATTGACGCGGTCACGGATGGGCGCGGTCTGCCGCTGCACATATTTCTTGCGAGCAAAGGGATTGATCTTGCCCCAGAAACCCTCATGGGTGTCAGGCTGCAAAGCAGGCTTGCCGCTGGCGCCAGCCGCGGCAGCGGGTTGGTCTTGCGTGGTTGTGCCGGTCTGCTGCGCCAGGGCCGGAAGCGCCAGCACGACGGTCAGAAGCAGCGCTACGAAAAGGCGATTCTTCATTTCTAAGTCCTCCAAGTGGGGGAGCATTTTGCTCCGCTCCAGCATTAAGCTAAAAATAGCGGCGTCCCCAATACGCGACGCCTGTTCTTGTATATAACAGGTCGAATGCCAAACCCGGGCTACTCTAAGTCTTTAGCCAACAACACATTGTAACGCCGGGAGCGGGCGCACGTGCGCGAAAAATAGGTGGTTCGGGTAATTTTGGCGGAATCTGATATAAAAACTGCGTGTGCTTATGGCTGCAAAAAATTGCGGTAATTCAGTAACACCTGCGTTGCCTGCCAATTACGTTCAAGCATCAGCCGTTCCCCTGCGAGCCTGGATTTCTCGAGCCTGGATTTCTGTGGCGTTTTCTTTGCTCTTCTCTTTGCTCTTCCTCTCGTGTACCCACGTGGAAAAGCTGGACTTGACACGACTGAAGCTGCTGCCGGGTTTCCATGTTGAGGTGTTCGCGTACGCGCCTCATGCCCGACAGATGGCTTTCAGTCCGGGCGACGTGTTGTTGGTGACCAACATGAGTGATGGCACAGTGCTGGCTCTTCCGGATCCCAAACATACCGGCCATGCAGAACTGTCCGTCCCCGTGCTCAGTGGTCTGAACGCGCCGCATGGCATTGCTTTCCACAGCGGAAAACTCTACGTCGCTGAGATCAACGCAGTCCGACGCTATGATTGGGACGAAGCACAATTGCGCGCCGGCAATGGCAAGAAGATCGTGGATCTCCCGGGAAGCGGCGGCGGACATTCGACCCGCACCATTCTTTTCGCCAACGGCAAGATGTACGTCGCCGCCGGTTCGAGTTGTAATGTCTGCGTGGAAGATGACAAGCGGCGCGCCGCCGTGACCGAGTACAACGAAGACGGAAGCGGCCAGCGCACCTTCGCCTCCGGCCTGAGGAATGCCGTCGGGCTGGCGGTCAATCCAAAAACCAACACCATCTGGGCCACCGACAACGGCCGCGACTGGCTGGGCGACGATCTCCCGCCTGAAGAGGTCAACGATTTGGGTCCGGACGGCGGCAATGCCGGCTGGCCGTATTGCTATGGCAACCGCGTTCCGGATCGCTCTCAGAGCAAAGATTTCGACTGCTCGAAGACCATTGCTCCTGTCGTGGAGATGCAGGCGCACTCAGCGCCCTTGGGCTTGTTGTTTTACAGCGGGGAAATGTTCCCGGCGGAATATCGCGGAAGTTTGTTCGTTACGTTTCACGGCTCCTGGAACCGCAGCCTGCCCACCGGATACAAAGTGGTCCGCATAAAGTTCAACGACAAGGGAGAACCGCAAGACCCGCCGGAAGACTTCATCAGCGGATGGCTCCGCCCTGGCGAGGCTAAGAAAGGCGTGTGGATGGGACGGCCAGTGGGTCTGGTCGTCGGCCCGGAAGGCGCGCTCTACGTTAGTGATGATTCAGCGGGAGTCGTGTACCGGGTGACGTGGGAAAATTAAGCGGCCATGGAACATTCGCGAGATGCAGAAGCGAGATGCAGAATCAAAGATTGCCTCAGTGTCCTCAGTGTGTCCTCCGTGGTTCAGGTTTCCGACAGTGCTAGACTTCCTCCATGCTGGCCGACTATGCCGTGCGGGTAGAGCAATCCCGCGGACGCCGAATTCCTGAACCCCAGCATCCTTATCGCAATGATTTCCAACGCGACCGGGACCGCGTCATTCATGCCCGCGCCTTTCGCCGGCTCGAAGCCAAGACCCAGGTTTTTACGCGCCCCTTCTCCGACCACTTCCGCAATCGCCTGACCCATACCATCGAAGTGGCGCAGATTGCCCGTACCATCGCAACCCAGCTGGGCCTGAACGTCGATCTGGTGGAGGCCCTTGCCCTGGTTCACGACGTCGGGCATCCGCCCTTTGGCCATGCCGGGGAAAAGGCGCTGGACGCCGCCATGCGAGAGCACGGATATTTTTTCGACCACAATCTGCACGCGTTGCGGATCGTGGAGGATTTCGAGGTCCGTTACGCCCAGTTTCGCGGCTTGAATCTTACCTTTGAAGTGCGCGAAGGCATCATCAAGCACTCCCGCGACTACCCCGCGGATCAGTTCCCGGAACTGGCTGAGTACCTACTCGATCAGCGGCCGCCGCTCGAGGCCCAGCTCATCGATCTGGCCGATGAAATTGCTTACGACACCGCCGACCTTGATGACGGCTATGAAGCTCGCCTGTTGACGCTGGAGCAGATACGCGGCGGCATTCCGGTTTTCGACCGCTTCTTTCGCGAGGCCGAGCAAGCCTACCCCAACGTCGTCGAGAAACTGAAGTTCAACGAGGCGGTAAAGCGAATCCTGGATCGGATGGTTGGCGATTTGATCCGCAACCTGCAGAACCGGATCAAAACCGAAGGCATTCGCAGCCTCGAGGACGTGCGCGGTTGGGGCCAGCGGTTGGCGACGTTCAGCCCCGAGGTGGAGGAAGAAAGGCGCGGCGCCAAGGAGTTTCTCCACGAGAAGCTCTATTTCAGCGCCGCGCTGGACCCGGAAAAGAACGATGCGGAGCGGGTAATCCGCGAGCTGTTCGAGTTTTGGATGGCCAATCCCGCAAGCTTGCCGCTCAGCTATCAGGAGAAGGCGGGACTGGAGCCGCTGCCGCGCGTGGTATGCGACTACATCGCGGGCATGACGGACAACTTCATTTACGAGCAGTATGCGCAGTATTGCGGCACGAACCACCACGGAAGACACTGAGGACACGGAGTTTCTGGTAAAAGGCGAAATGGTGGCAGCTAGACTTCTGACACCGTCCTTAGATTCAATCGCATTTCGTTGGTAGGTTCGAATCCCAGCGCCTCATAAAGCGGACGGCCCTTGTCGCTGGCGTGCAACGTGATGTGCACGAACCCCTCTTTTCGGCACCAGTCGATCATGGTTTGCATGAGCCGGCGGGCAATGCCCTGGCGGCGAAATGGGGGATCGGTGTACATATTGAGAATGGTGGCGCGGCGGCACTGGCCATCGTAGGGATGGCTTGGCCACGGGCTGATCAGCACCACTCCACCGGCCACGACTGGTTCTCCAGCGCACGCCAGCCAGCCGTGGAGCGTGCCGTTCGCCAGCGCCGCAGCCAGATACGGTTTGCAGGTCGAGACCATCGCAGACAGGGCCTGGGGATCGTTGTAGCCCATGTCTTCGTACATACTCCGGCGATGACGCAACAGTTCAGGAATGTCATCGGGGGTCGCCTGCCGAATGAGCACGTCGACGCACATGGGTCGTCTCCGGTTTCTCACGGTAATATTGAGGATACAAAAAGAGGGCCGAGCTGCGCTCGGCCTGGACGGGTCGAAGACCGTCCCCAGGTTTGTGCTGGGCGCTAAGTCTTACTTGTTGTCCGAGTCTTCCTTGGCCAGCTTCATCTTGGCTGATTCCAGCTTCTTTTGCACCCGTGCTACGTCGTTCTGGTCGACTTCGGCGGCCACGGTCTTGTTCCACTCGGATATTGCCCGCTCCCAGTGCGCGGCGGCCAGCTTGAGGCGTCCGGTTTTTTGGTAGAGGTCGCCCAGGTGGTCCTGCACTGTGGGATCGGTCCCGATGCGCTGCGACGCTTTGATCAGGGTGTCTTCCGCGGACTCGTACTTGCCCAGTTTGAAGTAGGCCCAACCCAGAGAATCGAGATACGCGCCGTTGGCGGGATCGAGGTCCACCGCCTTCTTGATAAGGCCGAGGGCCTCGTCCAGCTTGATGCCGCGGTCGGCCAGCATGTAGCCGAGATAGTTCAGCGCGGTAGCGTTCTGGGGATCGCCAGACAAGACCTTGCGGAACATATCTTCCGCCGGCTCATATTTCTTCTGGCGTTCGTAGGTCGAGCCACGCAGGAAGAGGACATATTGCTTGTCTTCGTCCCTGGTGGAAAATTGTTCCGCTTTGTCCAGAGCTTCCTCGGCTTCCGGCCAGCGTTTGAGCCGGCTGTACATCTGGGACAGGGTAATGTAAGCGTCGCGATCTTCGGGAGTGCCCTTGAGCAGCGCCTTGACCTGTTGCAATCCGGCATCCGGCTGACCCATGTCGGAAAGCTGGGCGGCGTACACCATCTTCAGGCTGCGATTATTGGGCAGCTTCTGTACCGCTTCTTTGGCTGTGTCCGTGGCCTGCTGCCATTGTTTGGCTTCGCGGTAGGTGTCGATGATCTGCTGGTAGCCGCGTTCGGCGTTCTCGTCGCCCATCGCCAACATCTTTCTGAAAGTCTCTACCGCCTGAGTATCATTCTTGTTGTCGCGATAGATCGTGCCCAGACGTTCCAGAAACACTGTCCGATTATTTTTCTCGGCCTGGGTGTAGCTGTTGTCCGGCTTCTCGGTCTTTTTGAGCAAGTCCTGCAGGACCTGAATCGCTTCGTCGTAGCGGCCCTGCGCCTGGTATACCGCCGCCATGTTGTAGGGCACTTCGATCGAGTCCTGCACCATGGCACCGGCCTTCTTCAAGGTCTCCAGCGCCTGGTCGAACTTGCCGCTCTTGCGGTAGATTTCTGCCATCCGGAGGTAAGTCTGGGCATCTTCGGGATTCGCATCCGCAATTATCTTGTACTGCTCAAGAGCGGCATCAGTCTGGCCGTCGTTCATCAGGTTCTGGGCCAGGCCGCGAATGGCGTCCAGATTGTCCCGGTCGAGCTCAATCGCTTTCCTGTAAGCATTGATTGAGTTCTTGTACTGCTTCTGTTGTTCGTAGGTGTAGCCGAGTGCCGAGTAGAGTTTGGCCGAGCGGGCAGCGTCCGGGATGGAACTCAGGACTTCGCCGGCTCGGGCAGTGTCGCCTTCTTCGTTGTAAAGATAGGCCAGCGTGGTCACAGCTTCTTCCGAATCGGGCTCCAGCTTGACCGCGGTCTTAAACTCGCCCTCGGCCTTCTGCAGATCGTTGTTTAGCCGGTAGAGGCGCCCCAGCAGAAGGTGGTCGTCAACATTGTCCGGTTCGATCTTGATGATCTGTTCGTACTGCTCGATGGCCAGCTTGAGAACGTTCTGCGAGCCTTGTCCCGCCTGGTCACCCAGCGAGCGCAGATAAATGCGGCCCAGCAGCTTGTGCGCTTCCAGGTTATTGGGGTCGCGCTTCAGAATGTCCTGCGCCTCGAGGACGGCATCACGAATGCGGCCGGTCTTGGCATAGAGCTCGGCCAGCGCGGAAGTCAGGTATTCGGAAGTAGGGTCGGCATCGATCGCCAGCCGATACTCCTCGATGGCTTTGTTGGCCAACTCGCTGCGGCCGGACACGGCCACCTGTTCCTCGTACATGTGGGCCACGGTGTAGTGGTAATACGCCGCAGCCTTGTCCAGCTTGCGGGGCGCAGACACAGTGGCCGGTTTGGAATCCGCAGACGGAGTTTGCTCGGCGGAGACAGCAGGGATGACCAGCAGCAAAATAAGAGTGCAGTAAATACTTTTCATCGAGAACCTTCAGCTTCCCTGGACCATAGCGATTGGATGCCGAACCGCTGCTGGCGGGTGCTCTTGTTATTGTAAACCGTGCCGGTAAGAGGAGATGAAAAAGGCGATCGCGGGACCTGGGAAGCAACGACCAGAAGTACAGGGACTACTAGAATGGACGATTCTAGAATTTTCGAGTTGACGAATTGTAAAGAAGTGTTATCAGCGATCTTGAACTAGAACATCCGAGCTCGCGAAGCTGTCATCCTGACTCCGCTCAGGATGGCAGCTAGTGTCTGAAGTGCCTGACTCCGGTGAAGATCATGGCGAGCCCCAACCGGTCGGCAGCTTCAATGACCTCCTGATCGCGAACCGACCCGCCAGGCTGAATGATGGCGGTGGCCCCAACCTTTGCGATTTCTTCCACGCCATCCGGAAAGGGGAAAAATGCGTCTGACGCAGCTACAGTTCCCTGCAGCGGCAGAACTGCCTTCATGGCGCCGATCTTGCAGGAGTCCACCCGGCTCATCTGGCCCGCGCCGACGCCCACGGTTTGCCCGTCGCGGGCGTAGAGAATGGCATTCGACTTCACATGCTTGGACACTTTCCAGGCAAATAGCAGGGCGCGTTTCTCCTCAGGCGCAGGTGGTCGTTTGGTGACCACCTTGAGATCGGATTCCTGGAGGACGCGCGTGTCGGCGTCCTGCACCAGGATCCCGCCGGAGACATTCTTTAGCAGCCATTTCTGCGGAGCGTTGTTGATTTCCACCAGGCGCAGATTCTTTTTGGCAGCGAACTTGGCCTTGGCGGCCTCGTCGAACCCCGGTGCTGCGATGACCTCGAGAAAAAGCTTGGCCATTTCCTCCGCGGCCTCGCCATCCACCACGCGATTTACTCCGATCACACCCCCGAAAGCTGACACCGGATCGCATTCCAGCGCTTTCTTGTAGGCCTCGGCCAGCGTCTTGCCGGTTGCGGTACCGCAAGGGTTGGTGTGTTTGATGATGGCGCAGACATTCTGATCAAATTCCTGCGTTAGGTCCCAGGCTGCTTGCAAATCCACGATGTTGTTGTAGGAGAGTTCTTTGCCCTGGATCTGGCGGCCGTTGGCCACGCCGCTGCCCGAGCCATCGCTGTACATCGCGGCCTTCTGGTGCGGGTTCTCGCCGTAGCGCAAGTCCGTCACCTTGCTGAAAGACAGGCGAAGATTCTGGGGAAATCCAGCCTCGGGATGAAACTCGAAATGGCCATTGGCGCTGACCCGCTCCAGGGTGGACGCGATGGCCGAATCATAGGCGGCCGTGGCGGCAAACGCCTTTTGTGCCAAACGCCACTTGGTGGCTGCGGACAGTGCGCCGCCCGAGCTGGCCATCTCCTCGGCGATGACATTGTAGTCGCCGGGCGTGGTGACGACCGCCACGTCCTGAAAATTCTTGGCGGCGGAGCGAATCATCGACGGTCCGCCAATATCGATGTTTTCGATCAGATCTTCAAAGGGCACGCCAGGCTTGGCGGCGGTCTTCTCGAAGGCGTAAAGATTGACCACCACCATGTCAATCGGCGCAATTCCGTGCTCGGCGACGGCGCTGCGGTGCGAAGCCACCTCGCGCCGGTGCAGGATGCCTCCGTGCACCTTGGGATGCAGGGTTTTGACCCGCCCGTCGAGCATCTCGGGAAAGCCGGTAAGCTCGGAAATGTCTTTTACCCCAACCCTGGAGTCACGCAATAGCCTGGCTGTACCGCCGGTCGAAATGAGCTCCACGCCCATGTCCGCGAGTTTGCGGGCAAACTCCACCAGTCCCGCCTTGTCCGTCACACTAAGGATGGCGCGCTGTATCTTCGTCTGGGTCGCGGACATGGCAGACCTCGAATGAACAGGAATGTGCCTGGGAAAGGCAGGGAGAAATTCTAACAGCAGTCGGGCGTCAGACCTCAGACCTCGGCAAAAAAGGCGGTGGCTGGTGTTAGCCGAAGGCGAACCGCTGAAGTCCGAGGTCCGCAGTCCGAGGCCTAGATTTTCGCTTTTGCCTTCAGTTTCACTTGGCCGTTCTGCATTTCGACGGTGTATTCGACCGCCTCGCAGCCATACTGCTTGCGGATCTGGTCGGTTTTCTTCTGCACGAACGAGGTAAAACTGTCGAGGTTGCCGGAGACGGCTTCGCCCGATTTCTTTTTGGCTTCAGTGAGTGCCTGGTAGAGTTTTCGCACCTGATCCCCTTCCACGCGGGCGCCGGCACACTGCATGATGAAAGGCTTTGGTTCTCCGGCCGGTGCGACGGCGGCCGGTGTGGCAGCGACTGCGGCGGTTGCTGCGTGGCTTACGCCGTAGACCTTGTGTTCCTTCTCATGTTCCTCCACACGCACGCCCTGCACCGAGAGCAGCGCATCCTGGGGGCGGCGGTAACCTTCTTCACGAATGCGGTTCTTCTTGCGCCACAGATCGCTGTAAATGGCGTAGCGTTGCGCTATTTCGTTGTAGCGGAAACGCTGCGAAAAGCTCATTCGGTTGCCATCGCTGAATTTTCGCAGCAAGGAAAGCACCTTCCACTCAATATCAGTAGGGGGGCGCTTGGTCGGATTGCTGAAATAAATCTCGTACTCGATCTTCAACCGGCGCAGCTGTGAGTCGAGGACGGTCAATTCTTCGTCGATGGTCACCTGGGATCTCCAGCCGACAGTCTAGGGGTTGGCTGGCATCCGGACGAGATTCCCATTGGCCACAAAAGGGATGGAACGAAAGTACCCAAAAGCAGCTGTCAGCCATCGGCTTTCAGCGCTCAGTCAAACCCGTCGGACAGCGTGCCCGGGCAATGGGCCATGCAAAACGGTCAACGGCCGTAAGGGTGGATTTAGCTGAGGGTTGATCGCTGAGAGCTTACTTCGCTGCCATCTTCTTAACCATGGCCAGGACCAGCTTGCGGTCGCTGTCGTTGAGGCTGACAGCATAGCGGCGAATCTGGCTCAGGAAGCGGACTTCGTCGTCGGACAGTTGAGGCAGGTTCTTGGACCCGTTAGTGTGTCCGGATTCGGAGAAAAACTGCGACAGCGCGATTTCCATGGCGCCGGCAATCTTGGCCAGCGTATCGAGCGATGGGATGGTGTGTCCATTCTCCACCCGCGACAGGTAGCAGCGCAGTAGGCCGGTGCGCTTTTCGATGTCCCCCTGGGACATACCTCTTTGCAGCCGGTAGTTTCGGATGGTCTCGCCGATGTTCATTGAGAAAGCAACCAAAGCAGACCCCCAGAGGATGAGGTGCATAGTAACCAGAGTAGTACCTTCTGGCAAGAGGAATTTCGTTGCACCACAACCGGTGATGGAGTAGGAGCGCGAACTCCGCGCCCGCAGAGCCGCTGTTACAGCCGTTTAGTAATCGATCATCGGGTTCCATGATTTTCTACCGCTGTGCCCAATCACTTTTTCAGCGTAGCGGCCAAGAAACTGCTGGTGTGTTTCCGGGCATCGGCAGCGCGGTAGCCTGCCTTGTTGTTGGGATTCTCAAAGCCATGCCCGGCGTCGGGATGAATCACCATTTCGACTTTGTCGCCTTGCTGCTTCAAGGCTTGCTCGAACTTTTTGACGTCGTCCACCGGGATGCCGCGGTCCTGTCCGCCGAAAATGCCCAGTACCGAAGCGTTAATCTTCTTGAGAGAAGCAGCGGCGGCGGCGAGGTGGCCGTAGTTGATGACGGCCGCGGTCGACGTGGGCTCCTGCAACGCCACATCGAGCGAGTACTCACATTCGACTGTGATTCCAGAAACTACGTTGCTAGTTCTCACAAATCCAGTTCCATATACAACGCCCCCCCCATCGGATTGGGGCGATAAGGCTCGATCTCCTTGAATCCGAGCCGCCGGTACATGGCCACCGCATTGGGCATCACCGGCGCGACCGTATCAAGGCGTATCTTGCGGCACCCCATGGCCCGGCCTTCGGCGATCATGGTTTCCGCCAGCACACGTCCCAGGCCCTTGCCCCGAAATTGCGGGCGGAGATAGAGCCGCTTGATCTCGCAAATTCCCGGTCCCAACCGGTGAAGAGCGACGCAACCCGCCAGCTGACCTCGATACTCCGCGATTAAGAGTCGCCCCTCGGGGGGGGCGTAATCGCCAGGGAGGCCAGAGAGTTCCTGGTCAAAACTTTGAAAACATAGACTGAAGCCGAGCGACTGCGCGTACTCGAGAAAGAGTTCACGTGCCTGTTCAATCTGGGCAGGTGACTCCGCCTGGGTCATGGTAAGTCTGGGATTCCCCACGCTGTCGTTCCTTACACCATCTTTTCTACGTCCATCAACCCATCAGCATGCCGCCGTTTACGTTCAGCACATGCCCGGTAATATACGAAGCTTCCTCCGCAGCCAGAAACGCCACGGCATTCGCAACGTCCTCGGGCGTGCCCACGCGCCCGAGCGGAATCATCTTCACGGCATTCTGCTTGAAGTCGTCGCCGAGTCCCGAGGTCATCGCGGTCTCGATGAAACCCGGAGCGACAGCGTTGCAGGTGATGTTGCGCGAGCTGACTTCGCGAGCGATGGCCATGGTCAGCCCGATCAGCCCCGCTTTGGAAGCCGCATAGTTGGCTTGCCCGGCTTGTCCCGTCTGCCCAAAAATGGAGGTGATGTTGATGATCCTTCCCCACCGCTGCTTAAGCATCGACCCGATCGCCTGCTGGGTGCAGAGATACGCCGAGGTCAAGTTGGTGTTGAGGACGGCGTCCCAGTCGGCGCGCTTCATGCGCATGACTAGCTGGTCCCGGGTGATGCCGGCGTTGTTTACCAGGATGTCGATCTTGCCAAGTTGGGCGATTGCAGCCTTGAAGGCGGACTTGATTTGCTCTTCGTTACCGACGTCCATGGGAAAAGCCGTAGCCTTGCCTCCCGCTGCCGTGATTTCGCCCGCGAGTTCGTGCAACTTGTCCTGGCCGCGCGCCGCCAGCGCTACGGCGGCCCCGGACTGGGCCAGTTTCCAGGCACAAGCCCGGCCAATGCCTTGCGATGCCCCCGTCACCAGCGCAACCCGGCCCGAAAGAGTCATGGATTCTCCTGGCCAACAGAACGGGAGATTATACTCGGGTTCAATGTAGGCGCGAGCGTCCCGCTCGTGCGGGGCCATGATCATGGCATCGGGAAGGCTCAGAATGCGGGAACGGAGGACGCACGAGCGGGACGTTCGCGCCTATCTCTTGTCCAAGGCAGGCATGGCTCGGCAAGATTTCCTTTCAGCAATCATGTTTGCGCCGCCACAGCGGCATCGATCTCGCCACGAAACTGCAGTCGCCGCTCCTCCACCTCCCCAGACTCGGTGTCCACTAATGCAATTTGCGGGAAGCCCGGGTGAAAGTCACAACCTTGTATCTTGTTTGCATCTGCCCGATTCTCGGGGTCCATGCTAGTAGGAAGCTGGATCGGGTTTCGACGGGAGGCCGAGCCCATCCTGAGGCGCTGGGGTTTGCCGCCTGGATTCTAGATGGCCCCCCGCCTTCCTTTCCCACGCCGTGGAGAATCCCAGGCCCACGGGAGCCTGCGTGTTCTCCGAAAGGGGTGGAGGGGTTCGCAGGCATCGATGGCAGCGCGCGTGAGATCAGCGTGGCGCATCGTCGAGGCAAAGAAGAGAAGGTCGTGCTCGCTAGCGTTGCCCCTAGGGCCTCAGGACACCCAGCGCTTTTGAGTTACTTGTGGCCAGGAGCGGAGCGTGTGCGGGTCTGCTGGGGGGCCAGCGGTCATTACCGCCTCCAGGCTTACCGGCAGGTAGAGGTTAGCGGGTGAATCCTGGTCGCGCTCGACGCTTTGCCGAATATTCCTCGACGGAAAAAAAGAGAGGGTTCTCCTGCACCTCTCCGCGAGAGAAACAAGTTGACATTAAGAGAAAATCTATAATCTTCGTATTCGGCTCCTTTCTCCCGAGCCTGAGACGGCTCCCACCACCAAAGTCTATTCGGGCGTGGGACCGACATTGTCATGGAATCATTTAGACCAATGAATTGTTGGTGCGCATTCCTAGTCCGCGGGGTGCGGCGTCGGATCGTTAGGATCCCAGTAGGAGCCTTCTTCGAGCAGCTTTTCCAGCTCTGCGCGAGCGTGCGCCGTCAGTTGGGCGGCATAACTTTTTGCCGAATGCTGACGCTCAGGAGTCAACTCGGCGACCCGGACCGCGAGGAGCGGCGCATCCTGTTCCAGCATGCGTACCAAACGTTGGGCACGATCAATTCTTACGTGAATCGACAGCATAGGACCTCGGTTGTGATTTCCTTTCCAGCGTGACGGGCGAGTCGAAAATGTGCAAGTCTCAAACTGGATGCTGCCGGAGGTCCGGTATAAATGCGGGAAGGATTCGGGGCGAACTCAATCAGTCGGAAGGCTGCGCCATTTTGTCGCATGGCTCGGCCAGCCAGTCATCTAGCTGCGCCCGCGATTCCTTGGCCATATCGATGAAGCGAAGACCGGCGCATTTTTTCTCCGGAAACCCAGAAACAGGAAACTAGTCGTCCCATGTATAAGCGGGTTTATCTTTCGTTGGGCTCAAACGTTGGCAATCGCGCAGCCAATTTGGATGCGGCCATCGACCACATGGGCGCCCTGGGCAAAGTGATCGTAGTCTCGTCGTTTTATGAAACGGAACCGGTCGAATTCGCCGTCCAACCCTGGTTCCTCAACTGTGCCGTCGGCCTGGACACCGAAAAGATGCCGCGGCAACTGCTGTCAGCAATTCTCGACATTGAAAAACAAATGGGCCGGCGGCGAGTCCAGAAAAAAGGCCCGCGCACCCTCGACATCGACATGCTCCTGTTTGGCAACTCGATCGTCAAGACCAAGGGTCTCACCATTCCACACCCAGCCATTCACGAGCGCCGCTTCGTGCTCGAGCCCCTCGCCGAAATTGCGCCGCAGGTGCGGCACCCGGTGTTCAATCTCACCATGCGGGAGTTAAGGGACGCGTTGCCCCCGGGACAAACCGTAAGGCGCCTACAGAAAAACTCGCCACGGATTTACGCGGATTAACACGGATCTCTTTCATTTCTTGTCCAGATTTATCCGTGCGGATCGGGGCGATCCGTGGCCCGCGTTCTAGGGGGTAATAATCCGGCTGCCAACTTCTTCCGGCGCGGCGATTCCGGATGGCCTTTCCGGAAACTGGGCCAAGAGGAAGTCGACGAAGGCGCGCGATTTCGGCCTTCCCGAGGTGCGGCCGTGGGCCATGCGTACCAAGAAAACCAGCGCGCGCAGCACTTCCGAGTCGCGTAGTTGTGAGTATCCTACGTGCTTTTGCTCGGCCTCGCGATATTCCTTGAGCATGTTCTGCACTTCCGCCACTACCGCCTGCTGGGTCGCGCTGGCAATCGGGCTCTCGTAATGCAATCCCGAATTGACCAGCGTCTCCCAGGTTTTGGCCAGCGAGGTGAGGGCCGTGATCAGATCAGCGTCCTTCAAGGTGCGGTCGGCGCGAACGCTCTTCGACAGCGCGTAAGTCAAACCCATGATCAAATGCTCGTGCTGATAGAGAAACTGGTCCTCGACTTCCACCTGCACAAAGAGATCCGCCGGGTTCAGGTCCCTCATGCTGCGCGGTTGCCCGCGAGCTTGCTGAAGATACACGCAGTCACTGGGACACTCGAGAGTCACCTCGCGCTGCTCACCACAGCATTGCGGACAAATGCGGCCGTGGATGGCCGGGCAGAAGCGCTTCTCCTTACGTTTTTCGCAAATCGCACAGCTCACGAGATGAGTCTCCGAAAACCATTATGACATCAGCGCGGACAATAGAACTTGCGTAACATCACGGCCTGCGGTCGTTGCTCCAGCTACCCAATGGGCCATTTTGGGACGTTTTGGGGATGTGACCCGCGCGTGAACGCGATTTTGGCGGTCTTTTCAGACGTCCATATCAATAAATCCGCATAAAATGCGGCTGAAACGTCACTTTTCCACAGAGCGCTGGTATAAGATAGCGCACACCGCAGGAAAATTTCAGTGAATTCAGAGGAGGTTTCATGGCTTCAGGTTTGACCAAGACACAACTCGTCCGCCATCTGGCGGAGAAGATCGAGACCAACAACAAGACCGCAGCAGCATTTCTCGAGCACCTCACCGACATCGCCGTTAAGGAGACCAAGAAGAACGGGCTCTTCGTAATCCCCGGACTGGGTCGGCTGGTAAAGGCTCATCGCAAGGCCCGTCTCGGACGCAATCCTCAGACTGGTGAACCGATCCAGATCAAAGCCAAGACGGTGGTGAAATTCCGCGTTGCCAAAGCAGCCAAGGACGCCATTGCTCCCAAGAAGTAGTTTTAGTTTCGTGCTCGGCGTGAAGGCCGGCTGAGAAGCCGGCCTTTGGTGTTTTTTGGCCCCGCCCTTTCGGCGGGGTAGTCGACAATGCACTCGATAGGCGAGGCTCACTCAGGAGTCCAGCTAGAAATCCCCTGCAAGACAGCCGTGGAATCCCCACCGTTCAAAGCAGAAAGGTTGGGGCACCCGCGATCTGAGGATTCAGGCAACATCACCTCCCATATTCGTTCTTCACCACTTCTCCACCCTTCATCACAAACTTCACTCGCTCGAGCGTAGTCACGTCCTGTAGCGGATCGCCGTCCACGGCGATGATGTCCGCCCACCTGCCCGCCTCGATTGCGCCGATCTTGTCGGACCAGCCCAGCAGATCGGCGGCGTTGATCGTCGCCGACTGAATGGATTGCAGAGGAGTCAGTCCCAGCTTCACCATAACGGCAAACTCATGTGCATTCAGTCCGTGGGGATACACCGCTGCGTCTGTGCCGAACGCCACTTTGACTCCGCTGGCGAAGGCATGGGCGACGTTCTTGCGGGCCTCCGGCATCACTTCTCGGCCTTTTGCGATCATGTCCGGCGGAACGTGCAAACGCTCCGCGTTCGCCAGGAACCAGTCGGACAGGTACAGGGTCGGCACCAGATAGGTGCCGTTCTTCTTCATTTCGGCGATTGCGGCATGGTCGATGTAGGAACCGTGTTCGATGGAATCCACGCCGGCCTGCGAGGCCCAGAGAATGCCCTGGGCTCCGTGGGCATGGGCGGCGACCTTGCGTCCGAGACGATGCGCGTCGGCCACGATCGCTTTCATTTCTTCCAACGTGTATTGCGAGGTCTGAGGGTTGTCGCCGCGCGAAAGCACGCCTCCAGTGGCGCAAACCTTTATCAGGTCCGCACCGTACTTGATGACTTCGCGGACTTTGTGCTGCACGCCTTCTATGCCGTCAGCAACGCCTCCCGCCGTGAAGTGGTATTCAATGGGTAGCAGGTTGTCGTCGCAATGCCCTCCTGTGATACCGAGAGGAGGCCCGCTCACCAGCATGTGCGGCCCGGGAACATCGCCCGCGTTGATGGCATCGCGCAGCGCGACGTCGCTATAACCCTCGGCACCGACGTTGCGTACGGTGGTGAATCCCGCCTCCAGAGTGAAACGCGCATTGCGAGCCCCGATCAGGGTTGACCGCGCAACCGAGATACCCAGTCCCTCGTAACCGACGTCTTGCGGGTCACCGGTCAGGTGAGTGTGGGCATCGGTCAGGCCCGGTAGCACGGTGGCGTTGCCAAGATCGATCAGGCGATCACTCGACGAACGGCTTGTCTGGGCGAAGGGAGCTACGTTGACGATCTTGCCGCCCTCGATCACGATCGCCTGGTCGTTGAGGGTCTTCCCGGTGCGAACATCCAGCAACTTTCCGGTGTGAACAATAAGACGACTGGATATCTTGGGGGCGGGTTCCTGTCCGGTTGCAAGAGCAGTCAGGAAAGTCGATGTAAGAATGGCGGTGAAAAAGAACTCTCCGGCTGTTTTCTTCATTTACTCCTCGTTGAATCGGGCTTAAGCAATTTGCAAGGCACGCCCGCATGTGTGCTCCGCACCCCAAGGCATCGCCGAGCGATCGCCGCCGCAAGACGAGCCGTGAAGCGGCAAAAGAATGTAGCCCGGGGCGTAAGCCCTAGGTAAAAGGTGGGAGACGACAGAGCCCTGAAAGGGCGAAAGAAAAAGTGCAGGAGTCTGTGTCGCCCGTTCCTTCGCTCCTTCGGAGCTTGGTCATGTTTTCGCTCTGTACCGGGGGCTTACGCCCTGGGCTACATTCTTGGGCTGCCTCGCGGTTCGAGGTCATCCCAACCTTTTTGAGTTGTGCACTCGGCGTCCGTCCAGGCCCCACTCCTGGCCAGCATCAGCCACAAAAAAAATTATGAACAGAAACAGCAGGGGCAGGTGGTCGAGTTCAGCGCCGAAGTATCGCCAAACGGGAATCCCCTGGCCAGGCTCCCACCAGGTGGCCAGCGTCAGACTTAGCATGTGGAGCGCACCCAGCACCGATGCCGGCCGCACCCAGATGCCCAGCAGCAGGCACACTCCGATAAACATTTCGACCACTCCCACCAGATATCCGAAAAACACCGCGTGGGGCAGAACCAGGTTGGCCAGAAGCGGCTGATAGAAACTCACTGCGCCGTTCTGGATGAAGCCCTGAAGATACTGCTGGAATCCTCCATGGGTAAACTCGGCGCCGAAAATCTTGTACTGTCCGAAAAGCAGAAAAAAGGCAGACGTGGCCATGCGAACGACAGCAATGGTTTTGGGAAGGGCGCCAGAGATTTTGCGCATCAGGCTTTTATTTTAACCGGATGTCAGACTTAAGCAGGATTCACGAACCGATGGCTGATCCCGGATGCCGAGCGTCAGGAGAGGATCTTGGCCGTGCCCCAATGGCGATCTAACCTCCGGGTCCGTCATTAGTGACGTATTGCTCGAGCGAGTCCAGTTCGTGGCTGAGATCGTCAATCCGCTGTTCCAGCAGATTGCGAATGGAAAGCATGCCCAGCAGCTTGCCGGAATTGTCCACTACAGGAAGATGGCGAAAGTGCCGTTCCAGCATGATGGCCAGCGCCTCGCCCGGCCGGGTGGATATGGTCGCCAGCTCCACCGGAGTGGTCATCAGTTCCCGCACCGGCGTCAGCTCGGGATTGCGGCCCGTAAGTGACAGCTTGCGCAAAACGTCGCGCTCCGAAAAGATCCCTGCTACCCGGCCTTCACTGTCGACTACGCCCACGGCTCCCACATGCCGGTCGAGCATCAGGCGGATGGCGTCCGCCGCGCTTACTTCGACTCGCACCGAAGCTACGTCTGCATCGCAAAGTTCAAGGACGCTCATAAACCACTCCTTCGTACAGCCCGAATCCGGAGACCCTGCCTCTGGATGGGACACGACGATCACGGAGAATTCCGCATTATGACTTGCGCAGTGACGGTGTCAAGAAGATTCATCACACGGCATTTTCTGCGTCCTTTGCGGAGTCCTGTGCGCACTTTGCGGTAAGCTGTTGACGTAACCTGAATCGTTCAAAAATCCTTAACCGCAAAGTACGCAAAGGATGCAGAGAAGACTCCATCATTTGACTTCGTTCTTGAACACCCCGCCATCCTTCATCACAAATGTCACGGCTCCGAGCACGTTGATGTCGCGCAGTGGATCGCCGTTGACGGCCACGATGTCAGCGTAGGCCCCGGGCGCTACAACGCCGATCTGGCCGGTCATGTCGAGCATTTCGGCTGGGCGGGAGGTCGCACTCTTGATGATCTCCATGGGCGACATGCCGAACTCAGCCATGCGGGGAAACTCCTGCGCCATCGGCTCCGTCCATGGGATGCCACCGATGTCGGTGCCGAAAACGATTTTCACTCCCGCCTTCAGCGCTTTTTGGAACGAAACCCCATGCTCCGAGGCACGTTTACGATCGCGCTCACCGCCGGGCGTGCCGGCCGGAGCCCAGTCGTGATAGTACGGAGCGAGCGTGGCGCAGTACCACGTACCTTGCTTCACCATCTGCGCGATCTGCGTATCGGTGATTTCAAGGCCGTGCTCGATCGAGTCGCACCCACCATCCAGGGCGCGCTGCAAACCGATTCCGTTGTAGGCATGGCAAGCGACCTTTTTGCCCCATCCGTGGGTTTCGTCCACGATCGCTTTGAGTTCTTCCCCTGTCAGAGTTGGCTGTGAAATCAGTTCACCATTCTTCCCCACCCAGGAACGATGAGTCATGTAAACCTTGATCCAGTCGGCGCCGTGGTCAAGCTGTTCGCGCGCTGCCTTCCGCCCCTCGACCGGACCATCGATCAGCTGCGCGCCCTTGGGCATGTCGAGTTCTGGGGCATAACCTTCGAGGTTGTAGCCGCCGGTGGTGGAAATGGCGCGGGTAACGACGAACAGCCGCGGCCCGGGGATGTAGCCGCCTTCGATCGCCTCCTTGATTCCGACGTCGCCGTAGCCTGCGCCTTCGGTCTCCAAATCGCGCAGCGTGGTAAAACCCTGCTCCAGCGCGCGCCGGGCCGCAACCGTGGCCCGTGCCGCCCGGAACGCCAGCGGATATTTCAGGATGTTGGCGTCGTAGCCTCCCTGCGCCGGGTCTTCTCCCTGCAGGAAGATATGGGTATGGGAATCGATCAGGCCAGGCAATACGGTGGCGTGCGAGAGATCGATGGTGGTAGCGCCGGCGGGAATCCTCGCTGTGGCAGCGTCCGAAACGCTTTCAATGCGGTTTCCGCGAATCACGATTAGCTGATCGCGGCGAAGCTGGTCGGACTTGCCATCGAGGAGCACGCCGGCGCGAATGACGGTGACGGCCGGCGGTAGTGTGGTCTGGGAAAGAACAGATGGGACCAGAGCAAACGCAAGGATCAGGCTGAGCAGATAGCGCATGTCCACCTCTTCGCTTCAGGTTCGGGTGGCCATGATTACATCAGGACAACTGTTTTGTCGACGGCCCACGGACTGCGTAGGGGTCGGAGCCTGCCCTGAGAGTCTGTGACTTTTTTGATGTCGTCAAAAATCGAGGTTGCAAACAAAATAGTTCCGACGACAAACTGGTCATAAATTCAAGAAAGTCACAAACTCTGAGCGCAGTCGAAGGGACCCGCCTTAGCCGAGCGAAGCTCGGCAGAGTGCTTCAGCCGCCGATGACGGCATCAGCTTCAATCTCCACCAAAATTTCCGGCGATATCAGCGCGCTCACCTGCACCATCGACGTCGCCGGACGGATATCGCTGAAATACTCCCCATGCGCCTTACCGATTTTTTCCCACTCGGTAATGTTGATCACGAACATCCGCGTCCGCACGACATCCTTCATGGTCGCGCCCGCCTTCAACAAAGCCGACTCGATGTTCTTTAAAGTCTGAATAGTTTGAGCACGGACATCGGCCACGCCGACGATCTTGCCGTCCGGGCCCGTGGCCGTGGTTCCGGACACATGCACGTAAGAGCCCACCTTGACCGCACGAGAGTAACCCACAATCGGTTCCCACGGTGCGTCGCTGGAAATGTTGGTGCGTTCCATTTCGCCTCCGTGAATCATTGTATCCGGACCACGGCAGGAACTGTATTAGCAGCCAAGCTCGCCGTCTGCCAGCAACCCAGAATAAAACCTTTCGCATCCGCTGGGATTCTAAGTAATTGGAAATATCGATTGGGGTGACTTACAAAAGTCACTTGCCTTCGGGCATCGAGCTGAGGTTAAGTAGGATAAGCGAAGTGCCATGAAACTCCGCACCGTTCGGACTTTCTAGGAGGAGGTGAGATCCAGAATGATTCCGGAATCGCATCCTTTGCAGCAGTTGTTCATCGAACTCGTGGGTCGGCACTATGCGGAAGAGATTGGACTGCGTGATCCCCAGATCGTGAATTACGTCGCCCACCTGATGGCCGAGTTTTGTGATGCCGAGGAATTGTTCAGGATCCGCAACGTCGAAGGCCGGCCGCTGACTGATGTCGGCGAGATGCTGGTGGAATCGAATCCCGTGTTCGGGCCGGCGCCTTCGTTCGACCGCGAGCGCCAGGTGCGCAAACACATCGGCGACTACACTCTTTTCTTTACCGGCATGTTTCCCGAGAGCATTAACCACTTTCGCCTGCGCCGCAACCGGCTGGAGAATTTTGTCGACTGGATCAAAGCCGGCAAGGAAAGCTACTACATCGTTTCCAAGTTCGAGCACTTCGAATACGCCAAGGTGGCGCCGCTATTCGCCAACCTCTCACAGAACTTCGAGCAGTGTGTATACGGGCTCAACCTGGTGAAGAACGACCTGCAGGAGATGCAGCACCCGCTGGTGCAGCGCACTAACGAATTGCTGATGTAGGGTTAGGGATTTTCACTGAGCGGAACGCGGAAGTTCAAACTCCAGCGGCTTTGCCCTTGCTCAATTTTCGGTCTGCTTTCGTCGCGTACATCTCGTGGTCGGCGCCATCGAGCAGGTCGCCCAGAGTCTTTCCCTCTATCCATTCTGCCACCCCGATGCTCAGGCTCAACTCGAACTTTTCCAGGTGCCCGGCTCGGTTCCATTCGGCTAGACCTCTGCCGATTCTCTCGACTACATGTCTGGCGTCAGGGCAAGACGTGTCCGCGAGGATGATCAGGAACTCATCCCCGCCGTAGCGAAACACCGCATCGGAGCCGCGCACGGAGTGTTTCAGCAGGGCTGCGGTATTGGCCAGGACCACATCGCCGGTCAGGTGTCCGAAGCGGGTGTTCACTTCTTTGAACTGGTCCACGTCGACCAGCATGAGGGTGAGTGGCTTCCGGGACCGCCGGGCCTGACTCATGAATCGGCTTGCCATATCTTCGAGCGACTGGCGGTTGTAGATTTCTGTCAGCGGATCGGTGAAGGATTGCTGCTGCACCAATTCCTGCTGAATGGTCCGCGAAATTAGCGCCTCACGCAGGCGGCGGATTTCCAGGCGCCGGGACACCAGATAGGTGTTGAGCAAGGTCAACAACGCCACCAGCCCCAGCACCAGGGGACGCGATACGCTGATTTCGAAGTGAATATTGCCTTGCTTGAGAAAGGCCGCAGGGAAAATGACAGCCAGGAGCCCGGCGCCGACCATCAGGCCGGTCAGGGACACGATCAGCCACAGCTCTCCATCCCGCTTTTCAAGCTGGGAGAGTTGTTGGCTGACCCGCGCCAGAACGCTTTCTGTTTGTGGATGCATTCCCCCACTACTTCGAACAGTTCGACCTAGCGCCACAGTTTAGCTTCTTCTAATGTTCTGCGCCCCGGTACGAAAGTAATGAAAACGGAGAAAATGGCCCCCATGGGCAATGACTGCGGGTCATGGGAGAGTTGCGGGTACGGAGATTTGACCGGCACCAGTTGGTGCTTGTCGCGGCGCTATGCGAAACTGTAGACCTGTTAACGCCTCAACGGGCCCTTAGCTCAGCGGTTAGAGCAGTGGACTCATAATCCAACTGAGCCCCTTTGGGTCGCAGTGGCATGGGGTTACATGTCGTTGCAAAGGCGCGTGTAGTGAGGTGGGAACGTCGCGACTCGTACACCTCTCTGCAACCCCATCTAAGCCGGTAGTCGCTACATTATCCGCTACAGTCATCCCGCCTTTTCACCGCGTGGATCATCGACTTTCCCCGAGTTTAAGCTTAGCGCCGGGGGGTGGCCAAAATTTAGGACTACCTCCTCTGCCCTCCGAAAAATATAGAAATCTGGTTTTTGGGACGAATGACCCAAGGGGGGCCATTTTTTCCGTGGAGCCTCAAATACGAATACAGAAATTCTTAGCCCAGGGCTGGGCCGCCCCTGCAACGATTGACTTGGCCATCCCCCGACCCTAAGATTGTGGTCCGACGGCGGAGTTGCTCCGGATTTCTTGGCTACTCTTTACGCTCCGAACTGCCTCAAGTGGTGATCCATGTGAAGGTAGGCGTGGCGCATTCGCTCAATCCTCGACATCCACCCAAGAATTGCATGAGCAGCGAATTCGCCCTTCGAGCTACAGAATTGGTCAAATAGAGTGCGAAGCTTCGCGGTATCCGATGCAAACTCTGTGGGTCGGGTACCACTCTGCTGCTGATCCATTTCAGGACGTGTCTTGATGCCGTAGGGCCACTGAAGAGGCATCCAGAGGGCCGCCCACTTATAGATCGAGCGTTTGAAGAGCGTGGAGGACGGACTGATGTGCCTTTCCCCTAATGCCGCCCGAAAGGAATCGCTGAGATGGCAAATCATCTGATGAGCGGACATACTCCCCCAACGCCTTTTACTGTCTGAACGCACCTTGCTCAGACGATGGAGCACTTCCTTCCGGTCGCGGTCATTTAGGAGAGTTTTCATTTGTTGGATGCGCATTTTACACCTTAACCAATGATCACTCGCGGAGAGGTGCGTGTTCGGCAGAATTGAAACCCCGTGGCCTTTCGTTGACTTCCGGTTCACAGCACTCCTAACATGGCAGTCCTGATTCCTCGCGCCATCCATGATCGGCCAAACCATCTCGCACTACCGCATTGTCGAGAAGTTGGGCGGCGGTGGGATGGGTGTAGTTTACAAGGCCGAGGACACCCGCCTCGACCGCTTTGTCGCTCTCAAGTTCCTACCCGAAGACGTAGCCCAAGATCGCCAGGCTCTGGAGCGATTTCGGCGTGAGGCCAAAGCTGCATCGGCGCTGAACCATCCCAACATCTGCACGGTTCACGACATCGGCGATGAAAATGGCAAAGCCTTTATCGCCATGGAGTTTCTGGATGGCGTGACACTGAAGCATCGCATCGCAGGAAAACCAGTCGAGACCGATGTCTTGCTAAGTCTAGCGATTGAGGTTGCGGATGCGCTGGACGCGGCCCACGCTAAGGGAATCGTCCATCGCGACATCAAGCCTGCCAACATTTTTATCACTGAACGTGGGCACGCCAAGATTCTTGATTTCGGGCTGGCTAAGGTCGCGCCCATCGGCGGTTCTTCGAGTCAGATAGCATCTGCCAACACACAGACGCGCACGATTGACGAACAGCACCTGACCAGCCCTGGCGCTACGCTTGGCACCGTCGCTTACATGTCGCCCGAGCAAGTCCGTGCCAAGGAATTAGATGCAAGGACGGATCTGTTCTCCTTTGGCGCAGTGCTGTTTGAAATGGCGACCGGGGCGTTGCCATTTCGGGGAGAGAGTTCAGGAGTAATCTTCAAAGCCATTCTGGACGGGACGCCAAGGTCTGCGGTCCGGCTGAATCCCGACTTGCCAACCGAGCTGGAAAGGATCATCAACAAGTGTCTAGAGAAAGACCGCAGTCTGCGTTACCAGCACGCTTCTGACGTTCGCACCGACCTGCAACGGCTCAAGCGGGATACAGAATCGGGCAAAGCCCTAGCGGGCGGGGAAGGGGCCGGTCAACGTGGTGGGCCTTGGTTGTGGGTCGCAGTGTGTGTGGTCTTGCTACTCGGAGCCGGGACGATGGCGATGCGGTGGATTTTGCCACTGCCGCCACCCCGTGTGCTGAGCTACTCGCAGATCACGAATGATGGGGGCGACAAGATCACCGTGACGTCCGTTGGATCGATCCAGTCCCCAATGGTTTCGGACGGCTCACGCATCTACTTCACGGAGGAGCAGCAAGGCATTGCCAATGGAGTGATCGCCGAAGCATCGGTGACAGGCGGTGCGACCGCGCTAGTTCCTACACCGTTCCTCAATGTGGCAGTGAACGGAATCTCGCCCAGCGGGTCTGACCTGCTGGTTTACACGTGGCGGGAGAACGAGCTCCTGACGCCTCTCTGGGTGGTGCCGGTTTTGGGTGGGTCGCCGCGACGGGTGGGTGAGACGACTACAGATGCGACCTGGACGGCAGACGGGCAGATTGTTTACATCCACGATCACGACCTGTACGTTTCGCGAAGTGACGGAGCAGAATCTCGCAGGCTGGCGACTGTAACGGGATTGCCGGTTTGGCCGCGCTGGTCGCCAAGCGGGAAGGTGCTGCGCTTTTCCGAACATGATCCCAAGATCGATTCCAGTTCGCTCTGGGAGGTCTCTGCGGATGGAAGCCACCTACACAATCTACTTCCGGGGTGGATCAACCATGCTGCCGAATGTTGCGGCAATTGGACGCCCGACGGCAAGTACTTTGTGTTTCAGTCTACCCGAAACGGCAGAACCGACCTGTGGGCTCTTCGCGAAAAAAATGACTGGTTGCATCGATCCGGCCGCGAGCCGATGCAGTTGACGGTTGGCCCAATGAGTTGGTCCCTGCCGCTCCCCAGCAAAGACGGCAAGAAACTCTTTGCGCTAGGCGTTCAGAAAAGAGGAGAGTTGGTGCGCTATGACTCCAAGTCGGACCAGTTTGTACCCTATCTGGGCGGGATATCGGCCGCTGGCTTGGCCTATTCGCGAGACGGGGATTGGGTCGCCTATGTTAGCTACCCTGAGGGCAACCTGTGGCGTAGCAAGGCGGATGGGAGCCAGAAAGTACAGTTAACCTTCCCTCCCACCGAGGTGGCCATCCCGCGCTGGTCTCCCGACGGACGGCAGATTGTCTTCATGGGTCGGAATCCGGGCAAGGGATGGAAAATTTATCTGGTGCCTGCGGAAGGAGGCCTCGAACCGCAGTCGCTGCTAGCAGGGGACGAGAGTCAGACTTCCCCCGACTTTTCTCCCGACGGACGTTCCATGGTCTTCTCCGGACTGCCGGAGGAGTTATCGGGTAACGTCAGAGCCACTTCCATATACCTCATAAATCTGAAGACTCACGCCACGTCAACCCTCCCTGGCTCCGAAGGATTTTACTGTCCCCGCTGGTCTCCCGACGGACGTTACATATCTGCGACCTCCGCGGACGGTACGAAGTTGATGCTTTTCGATTCAGGCACCCGGCGGTGGACAGAACTGACCGAATTGTCAGAGGGCTGCCCGACTTGGTCGCGGGACGGCCATTATCTGTATTTTCAGTCCTTCGACGTGAATAATCCCGAGTTTTTTCGCCTACGGATTTCAGACCGGAGGCGTGACCGCGTCGCCCGCATAAATTTTCGTCGCGTGCAAACGGGATGGTACTGGTGGAACGGTCTTACACCGGATAGCTCCCCAGTAGTGCTGCGGGATGAAAGCACTGAAGAAGTCTACGCATTGGATTGGGAGCTTCCGTGAGAAAAACTGGGCCCTTCGGAAAGGACGCCGACCTTAACATCCCCATCCTGAAGCAAGCCAAGGCGGAGTATGAGAAGCTGAAGTGAAGAATATTTGGCCCTCAACGGGCTGCTTTCGCCGCGACAGCCGATGGCGCCCGCACATGAAACAACTGTGGCAGATTCCGCAGAGCATCAGTCACGACCCCCGAATTCTGGCACGCGGAGGGACGACCGATGAGCTTGCTACTCTGGGACGCACTCTCGGCTCGAAATGCCAGGCGGGAAACGCACAACGCCGATGTAAGCCGCGCGGCACGATTTACTGAACTGAACTTGCGACCGAAGAGAAGACCTTGTTGGCGTTCCTACCCACCAATTGGATGGTGCCCACAAACAATTACCAGAATCTTGCTGATTGCTCCCGAGCGATTGAAAGACCTTCTTTCATGTGCTACCTCCTGACAAAACCTGGGAGGCCGCCTGAACCACTTCGGATCAGTGGATAGCAGGCTTCGAGGGTTTAGTGTAAATAGTGTAAATATTGTCCCTAACCTGCGGGAGTGATTGACGAACATCCTCGAAGCGCACGCCCCCGGACAGGCGTCGTAACAATAAAATGCTGTAATAGCAACTGCGCGTCTGCCGTAGAACTGATCGCAGTGATGCGCGGTGGAACCACAATCCAAGAGATCCAACACAAGATTGCAGCGGAAAGCTTGCTGTGGGTAGGGCGGCGGCGGACGCAGGCGACGCTGCGCCGGGGCTTACAGGCCTTGGGAGCGGAGGTGGTGCAGGGGCTGCGCTTTGTGTGCAGCGACATGTGGCAGGCGTATTTAAAGGTAGTGGC
>CATPBJ010000023.1 GCA_955652395.1 uncultured Terriglobales bacterium
GATTCCCAGCCGCGTGGCGAACTGGATGATGGCCAAGCTCTCGGGCATCGAGCTGCACGATTTCGGGACCACGTTCAAGGCCTACCGCCGCGAAATTATTCAGGAAATTCAACTCTACGGCGAACTGCACCGGTTCATCCCTGCACTGGCCAGTTCCACCGGCGCGAAGATCGCGGAAGTGCCCATCGTCAATCTCGAACGCAAGAGCGGACAATCCAACTACGGCATCGGACGCACCATCCGCGTCTTTCTCGATCTCATCATCGTAAAGTTTTTGCTGGACTATTCCACCCGCCCGCTGCAGTTCTTTGGATTGCTCGGAATGAGCGGCGCGGGATTTGGATTTTTCGTCGCCCTGTTCCTGGTCTACGAAAAGCTATACCACCACGTTCCGATTATGACGGAGCATGGACCACTGATGCTGCTGGCTGTGGCCCTTCTCGTGAGCGGCGTGCAATTCATTTCGATGGGATTACTGGGCGAAATCGTGACTCGCACCTACTACGAATCACAAAACAAGCCCATCTATGCGCTGCGCGAAGTGAAGAGCCACCGCGAGGAACTGGGCGAGTCCGCCGAGTCGCCCCACCCGTCGACAAATCCCGATCGCTGACCCTCGATCCAATCAAGAAGTGTTTTTACGCGATCGTGACATCGGGCATGGTCCTACCGTTGCACCGATGGCGAAGCTCCGGACATTTTAGAGCTAATATCGTCATCCGCCTTTTGGTGAAGTTCGCGAAGTTTAGAAAATTCCTTCTGCGCCGCCACCGGATTACCGGTCGCCTTGTACAGGCGCCCCAGCCGAAGGTGTGCGTCGGGTTGCGCGGGATCCAGGCTCTCGGCATGCTGGAGCGCGACGATCGCTTCCTGGCGATGGTCTTGCTCCGCGAGAATTGCCCCCATATCCAGATAGGCGATGCGCAAGTCGTTTCTCAACTGGACCGCCTTCTTGAGCAACACCATGGCATTCTCCAGATTGTTTCTCTTCATCTCTATGTCGCCAAGATAAGCCAGCGCTTGAGCGTGGTTGGGATCGGCGGCTAGCTCACGTTCGAACTCGGATTTTGCGTCATCGTACTGGCGCAGCTTCCAGTGCAGATAGCCGAGGCCAAAGTGCACGCTGGGCTCCTCGGGAGCCACCCTGGCCGCCGCCTCGAACTCGGCAATCGCATCATGGGTCCTTTGCAGGCCGTCGAGGGCCTGCCCCAGCAACATGTGTGCTGCCGCCGAGTCCGGATTCAGCTGCAGGATCTGGCGGAACTGTTCCTGGGCGCAGGGATATTTCTTCGCCCACAGGCAACTTTGGGCCAGGATTTGATGCAGTTCCGCGTTGGCTGGGTCCGCCTTGACCGCAGGTTCGAGGTATTTCGCAGCTTCCGCAAATCGCTTGGCGCCGAAGGAGCTCATTCCGAGCAGAGTGCGGGCCTGCATGTTCCGCGGATCTTGCAGCAGTGCCGCCCTAAGGGGAGCGATGGCCGCCTGAAAGTCGCCTTGTTTATACTCTGCCAGCCCCAGATTCAGCTGGATGCCCCGCAGCGCTGGGTTCAGGACGATCGCCCGGCGGTACGCCACGGCGGCCTCTTTATATTGCGTTTCCCGAGCCAGAGCCACGCCCAAGCTGGCGAACGCCCCAGCATCCCGAGGATTATGCTCGGCGACTGCCCGCCACGCTTCCACCGCCTCTGCGAGCTTACCCTGTTGCTCCAGAGCCATGGCTTCGGCCGGACTGGCGGTTTGCGGACTCGCCAACGCCGGCAATGCCGCTGCGGCCAGAACCAATAGAGATTTCCAGAGCTTCATGACAAAAATACGCTGCCTGCTGGTCTGTTGGAGTAGCAATACCCGGACTTCAGAATAGCCACTCTCCCTTGACGAAGCAACGTAGCTGCACCGTTCATGCCGGACGACTGATCGCGGGTCAGAGACCCATCAAGCACAAGGTGTAGGGTTTGGGCGAAAAAATACCCCGCTCGCTTGGCGCGAGCGGGGTTGCGTGAGTGGGACAACAACTAATTTCTGCTAGAAGATCACCTTCACTCCCAGCTGGATTTCCCTCGGGTCATGAGCGGAAGTGACTGCCCCGAAGTTGCTGGCCGAAAAAGTGCTGCTGACGTCCTTGAACTGCGTGTGGTTAAAGGTGTTGAAGGTTTCCGCTCGGAATTCGAGACGGCTGCCGCGCGACTCACTGAACACAAAGCTCTTGAAGAGCGCTATGTTCCAGTTCTGGCGACCGGGGCCATATACGGAGTTGCGTGGCATGTTGCCGAATTCTCCGGCGAGTGTAGGCGAGAAGGCTGACTTGCCAAACCAACTGCTGACGGTATGCGGTGTGGAAACGCTACCGTTTACGTTTGGCCGGTTATTCGCGTTAGGCAGGACGCTGCTGATGTTGGCGATCCCGTTGGCGACATCCTTGGGGATTCCGCCCTCGGTGATATTCAGCGGGTTCCCCGACACCAGGCTGACGATTCCCGACACTTGCCATCCGCCGACCGTCGATTTCAGCAATCGGCTCGAGCTATTCCTCAAGAACGGGATGTCGTAGATGAAATTGACGAAGGCGATGTGCCTTCGATCCAGATTCGACGGCCCGTTGTCATAGGTGTAGCTGTAGGGGTTCGAGACAGCGTTCAGATCCTGCACGTTGTTGGAGCCGGTGGCCGGGTCGTACGCCTTGGAAAGGGTGTAAGCGGCCTGCAGCGAGAGGTCCCGGGTCATCTGCGACCGGAACTCTGCCTGTAAGGAGTTGTAGTGCCCGTTTTGCACGGTTTCCGACTGCTTGATGGAGTGGAAGCCGAGGAACGGGACTAACGTATTGTAGCTTGGTGACGTACCCAGCGCGATGGCCGGCAGAAGACTTGGATCGGGGAGATTGGTCTCGCGGTAGTCGTTCTGATGCCGGCTCTGGTTTCCTACGTATGAAACCGACAGCACTGATCTGGCTCCGAAACCCTGCTGTACGCCAAAGCTGTACTGATAGCTCACCGGCAGCTTGTACTGTTTGCGGTTGAGGCCGGTGATATCTGCGACCGTGATGGGTGCGGTCAGAGTATTACCGGATTGCACGCTGGTGCTGGGATTCGCCAGCAGAACGCCGCCGTTGAACGTCACCGACGAACTGAATGGAATATTGGGACCGGCGTTGTACATGTCGTTGCCCTGAATGCGCTCGTACATGGTGCCGAATCCGCCGCGGATGACGGTCTTGCCCTGGCCCGTCAGGTCATAGGCAAAGCCCACGCGTGGCCCGAAAGCAGCCCAGTGGTTATCCACCAGGCCATTGGGAACTCCCGGGGTCTTTCCCGGGATGCCGATGCCGTTCAGGTAGAACAGAGAACCAGCCAGGATCGGGTTGGGGCTCGTGCCCAGGCCCGCACTGAAGGGGCTGATCGTGCCGTCCGGAAGAATAATGGCGGCGGCGGCCGGGTTATACAGATTGGGATAGAAGTTCCCCATCCGGTTATTGGCTTCATAGGTATGCGGAACGCCATCCCACCGCAGCCCGAGATTCAGCGTGAGCCGCTTGGTGGCGCGCCAGTTGTCCTGGAAATACGCCGCCCATGAAACGTTGTTCCACTTGCCGCTGTCTTGAACCGCCAGCTCGTTATACTGTTGGGCATAACCCAGCAGGAAATCGGCAAAGTCAACTCCGGTGTAGGTATCGTTGAAGGTAAACCCGCCCTGCGTCTGACCGAACAGATCCTGGATCTTCTTGTAAATCGCCCAGCTTGCCCCCATCTTGAACTGATGGGCTCCCTTGGTCCAGGAGATATCGTCACGAATCTGGTAATCATCCGCTTTGTTGTTCCACGGCCAACTGGCGGTGGTGTAGTCGGCGCCGGTTTTGCCACCGAGTTTGATTTCCGGAATGCGGTTGAGGTTGTTGGGGCCCGAGAACAGTCTCGGCGTAGTGAAGCCGGTGGGTCGGGCGATTACGCCTTCGGGGATAATGGCGATCCGGTTACCGTTGTAGTTGAAGGCCACCTCGTTAAGCAACCCGGGACTGATGGCATAGGTCGCATGGATTACCCCGCTGTAAGAGGGGTTGCCGAACGTGTTGTGCGCGGTCGGGAGATTGTCACCGCTCCACATCGCCTTCCCGAAGTTCTGATTGATCTGCTCTGCAACAAAGTGTCCAAAAATCGAAAACTTGTCGGTGAACTGGTGGTCGACTCTGGCCACCTCTTCCCGCACATGAGTGGGTACGTTGTTGCCCCCGATGAATTGGGCGCCGCTGGTTGGTGCAGGGAATATACCGGCCTGCAGCAGCGCCTGTGCGTTGGGGTCCAGCAGGTCTGCTGGAATGGTGTTGTTGGGGAAAGGTTGTCCCGGGGTGAGCCCGTCAGCCGCGTATTTTGCCAGGATCGCCGGAGAAACCTGGCTGGCCGCGGGAACCTTGATCAGGGTGCTGCCGAAGTTGCCGCCGTAGGTGCTGGTCAGCGGCACCGTCTGGTTGAGTGTGTCCCCTTGAATCAGGCTGCGCCATTCCATGTTGTAGAAAAAGAAAGTTGGATGGTTCTTCCAGAACGGAGCCTGCCCTCCGAGGTTAAAGCCGTAGGTGTGGAACCGCAGTTCGGGCTTGGGCCTTCCGGCTTGATTTCTGAAGTAGTCGTTCGCGTCGAACGCGTCATTGCGCAGAAATTCCCACGCCGAAGCATGGAACTGTTTCTGGCCCGACCGGATGACCGCGGTCATGGTTGCGGCCGATGACAAGCCGTACTCCGCGCTGTAGTTCGAAGTGAGCATGCGGAACTCGGCGAGCGAGTCCAGAGAGGGCATAACGTCGGAGCCGCCGCCACCCCCACGGTCACTGCTCTCGCTGCCGTCGAGCATGTACAGGTTATGGCTCATGCGCTGGCCGTTAAAGCTCATGGCCGCGTCGCCGCCCACCGGCGTAGGAGTTTGAAAATCGCCCTGACCGCTGGAAGCTCCCGGCGTCAAGTTGGCCAGAGAGTACATGCTGCGCCCGTTGGTGGCGAGCTGGGTGATCTGCTGGCCGGTAATTACCGAACTGACTTCGCCATGCTCCGTTTGCACCCTCACGGCGTCGGCCTCCACCGTAATGGTCTCGCTGGCTGCCCCCATCTTTAGAGCAAAGTCGATGCGGGCGCGATCACCAACGTTGAGCACGACGTCATTCTGCTGAGCGATGCCGAATCCGGAGGCCTCGGCCTTAAGGGTGTAGTGACCGATCGGCACGTCGGCAAACAGGTACTGGCCAGCATCACTGGCCTTGGTGCTTCGAACCTGACCAGTTTCGACGTGGGTCGCCGTGACCGTAACGTTGGGAACCACAGATCCAGAGGGATCAGTAATGGTGCCAACCACGGTGGCGGTTTGGGCGGACGCGCAAAGCGACAAGCCCACTACCAGCAAGCAGAAAAGCAACGGGGAACGTACACGCCCATGCTTCGCAGCATTAACAAGACTTCCAGCGCATGTTGACCAAAAAGACCTCATAGTCTTCACCCCTTTACGGTTGCGGAACGATTTCCCGAGCTCGTTAACGACTTCCCGGTAACGTTAACGAGGCTGACTTGTAACTGTATTTGTAGTGTGTTGTCAAGAAAATTTTTGAGTCGACAGAGTCGCTTCCTGAATCGGCACAGGCGCCGGGCCAGCTACCAGGGGTTTCCAGCCACTTTCTCGGGGGTTGGACTAGTGGTTCACTGGCATCCAGAAAAATGGCAAACAATGAAGTTAGGGGACCGAAGTCTCAGGCCTAGTCCGCCGGTACGGCAGCAGGCTCCCGGAGCACGGAAGGGTCGAATTTGAACTCCGGAATTCTCATCTCGCGGAACAGGTTCAAATTCGATGACATTACGACTCCCGGACTCAGGTGGACGGTAGGGGGGAAAGGGGCCTTGCTGGTGAGGTGATCAGCCATGAGTCGGACCGCCATCTGACCCTGGCGATGGGGCTGCTGATAGATCGAGGCCGTAATGATGCCCTTATGAAAATACGGAGCCATCTCCGCGAACAAGTCGGTGGTAATTAGTTTCACTTTTCCTGCCAGGCCGTGCGCTCCCAACGCCCGGCACACCGGAAGACAGTTCACCGTATTCACATAGAGTCCTGACAGAGTAGGCGCACGACGGAGCAGTTCGAACGTCTTTTGAAAACTTTCGTCCTCATCCTCGTGTCCTTCAATCACTGTGAAGATTTCCCCCCCGGCACAATGCTGGGGAAACGCTTCCGAGAAGCCGTCCGTCTTCTTGCGATGATCTTCCGTATTCAGCATGCCCGCCACCACTGCCACGTGCGAACCCGGCGGAACGAACTTGCCCATCAGTTCACCAGCCAGACAGCCATTCAATCTCGGTTCCACACACACGATGCTGGAGCGCCGGCTTTCGGGAGCATCAGTGGACACGCAGACCACACGAATTCCTTTTTCCTCGGCCTCGTCAATTAGAGGCTTAAGCCCCTTCGGATTGCCCGCCGTCAGAATGATTCCATTGACGCCGCTATGTGCGAGTTCGGCAAACACTTCTGTATCGTGTTCTCCAAGTACTTGAACCGGGCGGTTGACAAAGGAGATTCCGAGCTGGGCGACACGTCGACCTTCGTCCAGGACACCACTCCAGAGTTGGTCGTAGAAAAAGTGGATCTCCCGGGGCATGCAGACTCCGATGGACGCGCTGGCCCGCGCCACGGAGAGAGCCCGCGCCGCCAGGTTCGGCGTATAACCGATCTGGCGCGCCACCTGCAAAATGCGGTGCCGCGTGTCTTCCTTGATGCCTCCACGTCCATGCAGAGCGCGATCCACAGTTCCAATCGAAACATTGGCCAGCTCCGCGATCCGATGGATACCGCGTCTTTCCTTCTTCATCCTTGGGTCCCCGGGCAAATCACACAGTCGCCTTCTTAAATCTCAATCGGCGATTGGGCTCGCCCTCTTTTTTCTTTTGTAGGCCTCAACTTAAAGTCAGGGGCTACGGCAATGTCGTAAAGGGCAAATTTACTGCAATACGTGTACGTTCACGATGTTATACTCCAACGCGATTTGCGTCGACCCCCAGTTTTTCTAAGCGGATAATTGAAGGAGCGCTGCTCAATGCTTGATCACGTCAATCAGAACGCAAGGATCTGGATTTTTGCCATCCTGTTTTGGGCGCTGTTTGGTTCGGCGGCGCGTTCGGCGGCTCAAGCCGCGAACCCTTCCGGCACTCCATCGTACCTGAATCCTTCGCAACCCATCGCGGTCCGCGCCGACGACCTGATTTCCCGGATGACACTCGAGGAGAAGGCATCGCAACTCGTCAACCAGGCGCGGGCAATTCCCCGGCTACAGGTCCCGGCTTACGACTGGTGGAGTGAAGCCTTGCATGGAGTCGCCAATGCTGGAACTGCCACCGTGTTTCCGGAACCAATCGGACTGGCTGCAACTTTTGATGCTCCGTTGATCCATAAGATGGCGGTGGTGATCGGCACAGAAGGACGAGCCAAACATAATCAGGCAGTACGCGCAGACCGGCGGGACATCATGGAGGGCTTAGATTTCTGGTCTCCGAATATCAACATCTTCCGCGACCCACGCTGGGGACGCGGACAGGAAACCTACGGCGAGGACCCATTTCTTACCGGGCGAATGGGCGTGGCCTTTGTCACCGGGCTACAAGGCGATGATCCAAAATATATTCGCGTCGTCTCCACGCCGAAGCACTTTGCCGTACACAGCGGGCCCGAGCCCTCCCGGCACAGCATTGACGTGCAGGTGTCGAAGCACGATATGGAAGACACTTACCTGCCGGCCTTCCGCGCCACGGTCACGGAGGGCAAAGCGGGATCGGTGATGTGCGCCTACAACCGAGTCAACGGCGAACCCGCGTGTGCCAACAAGTTTCTGCTCAAAGATCAGTTGCGCGAGGCGTGGAAGTTCCATGGCTATGTGGTATCCGACTGCGACGCCATCGTTGACATCTATGGTGGCCATAGATTCACCAAGAGCCTGGCCGAGGCGGCCGCGGTCGCGATGAAGACCGGCATGGACAACGAGTGCGCGGACTTCTTTACCCAAGCGACCGACAACAGCGACTACGTCAAATATCTGGATGCCGTCAAGCAAGGCCTCTTGAGCGAAAAGGAAATGGATGTGGCTTTGAAACGCCTGTTCACGGCACGTTTCCGCCTGGGAATGTTCGATCCTCCCGAGATTGTCCCCTACGCGCAAACGCCAGACTCCGAGATTGATAGCGACGCGCATCGGGAACTCGCCTTAGAAGCGGCGCGGGAGTCCATCGTGCTGTTGAAGAACGACGGCGTGCTGCCTTTCAATGCGGGGATCAGGAAGATTGCGATGTTCGGGCCGCTCGCCGAATCGGTTCGCGTGCTGCATGGCAACTACAGCGGGACGGCTTCGCACGCGACCACGGCACTGGAAGGCATGCGCCAGCAGTTCGCCGCTGCCCAAGTCACCTTTCTGCCGGGAATGAACTTCTTGCGCCAGCAGACGGTGGTCCCCACCTCGGCGCTCTCGACCGATGAGGGACAGCCTGGTCTGAGAGCGGAGTACTTCGCGGGCGAGAAAATCGAGGGGACGCCCCAGGCAGTGCGCGTCGACTCGTCGGTGAATCTGCAATTGTTCCATCCCGACGCCTTCGCCCTGCCCCCGCCTTCCGGAATGAAGGACTTCTCGGCGCGCTGGACAGGGTTTTTGACGCCGGCCGAGTCTGGTTCCTACGAAGTCGGCCTAGTCGGATCCATGAACCGGCTTTGGCTGGATGGCAAACTAATTGTGGATGACCCCGCCCTGCACGACCCAACCCCCACGACCGCGAACCTCAAACTGGACAAGGGACATCGGTATGCCGTGAAAATCGAGTTCACGCGCGGAGGTTTTGGTACCAAGCTGGTATGGCTGAATGTCATCGCTGATCCGATTGGAGAAGCGGTGGCTTCGGCCAGGCAGGCAGATGTGGCCGTCGCGGTTGTCGGCATCACTTCTCAACTTGAAGGCGAGGAGATGAAGGTGGAAGTGCCCGGCTTCAAGGGAGGCGATCGCACCAGCCTCGATCTGCCCAAACCGGAAGAGGATCTTCTGGAAGCGTTAAAGGGCACGGGCAAACCACTGGTGGTGGTGCTCATGAACGGCAGCGCGCTCTCGGTGAATTGGGCTAACGAGAATGCGAACGCAATCCTCGACGCCTGGTACTCGGGCGAAGAGGGCGGAACCGCCATTGCTCAAACCCTGGCTGGAGTGAACAACCCAGCAGGCCGGCTGCCCGTCACTTTCTACAAGGGTGTGGAGCAGTTGCCGCCGTTCGAAGACTATTCCATGAAGAACCGGACTTACCGCTACTTTGAGGGCCCGCCCCTCTATCCCTTCGGCTATGGGCTGAGCTATTCGAAGTTCGAGTACGCCAACCTGAAGCTGTCTGCCTCGACCTTGAAGGCAGGCGATCCCGTCAGCGTCGAGGTTGATGTGAAGAATACGAGCGAACGCGACGGTGACGAGGTGGTGGAGTTATATTTGAGTTTCCCGAAATCTCCAGGCGCCCCGAAGCGCGCGCTTCGCGGAGCCACCCGTGTTCGCGTGGCCCGCGGCGAAACCCAACATGTCCATTTCGCGCTGGATGCGCGCGACTTGAGCGAAGTCAATGGCAACGGAGATCGAGTCGTGGCCGCGGGCTCGTACCGCATCAGCGTGGGAGGAGGACAACCGGGCACCGGGGCTCCCCAGGCTGAGGCGGAACTTGCCATCCACGGCGAGCAAAGACTGCCAGAGTAGACGAAAATAGAGTCATGGCATCGGCGGTTCGCCTCGTTCTAATCGTTCTCCTGCGCGCGCTGGTACTGCTCTCGATTCCGTTTGTTGCAATTGCCGGCAACCGCCAGGAACCTGAGCAGAAGCAACCACCGTCCGCAGGGGCAGGAGTCTCAACCGGAGCTGCGCACGCTGCAGTCAAAGATGCTCAGTCTCGGCCGATCACGGCTGGCGGCTTCGTGGACAACGCTCCTGTCGTGTTCGACGACATTACGAAGCAAGCTGGTCTTGACCGATTTCACCACCGCTCTGGAACTGCGAAAAAAGAATCGATCATCGAGACCCCCGGCTCCGGCGTGGCCCTGCTCGACTACGATAACGACGGCTGGCTCGATATCTATCTCGTAAATGGCTCGACCATCGCGGCATTTAAGGGGAACGAGCCTGCGCCTCGCGCCATGCTCTTCCACAATAATCATGACGGCACCTTCACCGATGTTACCGACAAGGCGGGCGTTGCCAACGAACGCTGGGGTTTCGGTGTTGCCATCGCCGATTATGACAACGACGGCTGGCCGGACATCTATGTCGCCAATTACGGCAAGAACCGCCTGTACCACAATAATCGCGACGGCACGTTTACCGACGTCGCGGAGAAAGCTGGTGTGACTCTTGGCGGTTGGTCAACCGGACCGACCTGGGGCGATTATGACCACGACGGCTTGCTCGACTTGTTCGTTCCCGGTTATGTAAAGTTCGACGCCGACCATCCTCCCATCGCGGGACAAGGCACGATTCCGCCCAATTTTTGCCAATTTCGTGGGATAGCCGTGATGTGCGGGCCGCGAGGCCTGCCCGGCGAAAAAGACCACCTGTTCCGCAACAACGGCGACGGTACTTTTACTGATGTCAGCGTGAAAGCCGGGATCTCTGATCCCGACGGCTATTACGGTCTGGCCGCCGTGTTCGTGGATGTAGATGATGACGGCTGGGTCGACCTGGCCGTGGCCAACGACTCCACGCCCAACTATCTCTACCGCAACCGGCACAACGGCACATTTGAAGATGTCGGTTACGGATCTGGATTCGCGCTGAGCGAGGACGGGCGCGAACAGGCGTCCATGGCAATCGGCGTGGGCGACTATAACCGCGATGGAAAAGTCGATCTTTTCACCACAACTTTCTCCGATGACTACAAAACCCTGTACCGCAATGACGGCGGCGGTAATTTTTCCGACGTCACCTATCAGGCCGGGCTGGGTGAGCCGACCGTCCCTTTTCTGGCGTGGGGAGCGGGTTTCCTCGATTTCGATAACGACGGCTTGCTCGACATCTTTATTGCCAATGGACACGTTTACCCCGAGGTCGATAAGCAAGACTGGGGCACCACCTGGGCGGAGCGTCCGCAGCTGTTTCGTAACCTGGATGGCGCCAAATTTCAGGAAGTCCCGCCGGCGACCGGCAGTGGCCTGGCGGACGTAATTACTTCCCGAGGCGCGGCTTTCGGAGATCTATTCAACGATGGACACATCGACGTGGTCATCAATAACATCGACTCCACCCCTTCGCTTCTGCGCAACGTGGTCAAGAACGGAAACCACTGGTTGACGCTGAGGCTGGTGGGTGGGCCCAAGAGTCCACGCGACGCCATCGGAGCGAAAGTCTTTCTCACCGCTGGCGGGATTCGTCAACGCGCGGATGTTTTCAGCGGCGGAAGCTATGGCTCGAGTTCAGACCAGCGAGCCCACTTTGGCTTGGGCTCGGCGACGCGCGTAGACAAGATCGAAATCCACTGGCCCAGCGGACTGAAACAGCAGGTAACGGTCCAGCGAGTCGATCAAATCGTTACCCTCGAAGAAGGAAAGCCCGCGCACGAAGCCAAGTAAGCAGAGGGTCGGTTTGATGCTTCTGCTTTGCGGCCTTGGTGTTGACCTGACGACGTTTGCGTTCAAGAGCTTTAACCGCAAAGGCCGCAAAGTGCGCTAAGAAAAACTCTTTTCACTGCCGGTGCAGGTGCATGTCAGCGAAGCTAAGGAATTGGTCCCAATCGAAGGCGGTCACTGCATGCTTGCCGGTACGAATATGGAACGCGATGGTCCGCATAATCGGCTGATTGAGCGGCGGCATTTCACTGGCCCCGAGATCCTTCGCGCCCAGTAGGCGATAGACTGGGCCGGCAGCAACACATGCCAGGAACTCGCCTTTAGGATCGGCCCAGCGATCGTCTTCGGCGCCGGTGATATAAACGGGCCGCGGAGCGATCAGCGCGATCAGTTCGTGAGCGTCGACGGGAAGCTGGTCGGCATGATCGCGATATTTTTGGAAGTTGCCGCTGAACCAGTATGGAAACGCGTCGACCAGATTGGTCACAGTCTCGCCATAATTGCGCCGAGCCAGTGAAGCGCCGCCCTCTCCAGAACAACTGGAGAGCACCATGGCAAAGCGGGTATCCACGGCGCCAGCCCATAGAACCGCTTTGCCCAGTCGTGAGTGTCCCATAATCGCGACACGTTTTGCGTCAACGTCCTTGTCTTTCTCCAGATAATCCATGGCGCGGCTCAGACCATAAGACCACGCACTGATGGCACCCCAGTCATCCGGCGCGGGCTCGCTCTGGCCTGGTTTGAAGAACAACGGGCGGATCCCATCGACATAACCGCCGTTGAAATCCGGCTCGAGGTTCTGGTAGCAGATAGTGGCGAAGCCGTATCCTCGTGCCAGAATCTTTTCCACCTCGAATTCGGTATCCCGTCCGCGCGATTCTTCCGGAGCCTGCTGCTTCACGTGCGTCTTCCCGTCCCAGATTGTGGGCATTTTGATCGCCGGATCGTTGATCACAGATTGATTGCCTAAAAAATTCAAGGTGAGGATCATCGGCACCGGCTTCTGTGCGCCGGCCGGAATGTAAATCAGTACATCCTCTCTTGGCCCATCCGTCTTTGCCGAGAAGTGAATGGTCACTTGTTTGCGGGTCGCCTTTCCGCCCAGCGCCGTTTTGTCGATATCGAATACATTGAAACTTGCCTTTTTGGGCGCCTTCGGACTATGACCGTACACATTCGTCGCAAAGAGCTCGAGAATCTCCCGTCGCCGGCGTTTCCAGTCACGCGCGCTACCTACAGGCGTGCCGTTGTTGAAGATCAGCGGATCGGGAAGAGTGTAGACACCGACCTTTGATTCGTCGTAATTGACGGATTGCGTCTGTGCGCCAGCACCGCAGGAGATGAACAATACGGCCGGCAGGAATCGGTGTAGCTTCTTGCACGCAAGTGACATTTATTTGCTCCATTGCCGGAGACGGGGCTCGCCTGGCACTTCTTACGGTGTTGAGGCATGCAATTCAACGTAGTCCAGAGCCGCGTGTTCGCCGCCGTCAGGAGTGCCTTCGATGCGGACCTCAACCCCTGGGCGAAGAGCCAACCCGCGAATTCTGTGCCGGGTAGAAGAATCACCACCCGGTTTGGTCGTGGGAAGGTGATCGTTGGCAACCCATTCGTCCAGCTGCCGATTGCCTGCAAAAACCTTGAACTTTGATTCCCCGTTGTTCTGATCGAAGTACTGCACATCCATCTCATACGTTCCAGCAGCACGGTTGAAACGAAACGAAGCCGTGCAGGCTGAAGCCTTCACGCATTCGATCCCTTTGCCGCCGGAAGCGTTTTCCCACGGGGTCACTGCCATTACCGCATAGCCCTTAAGCTGCATGGCTTCGGCCTCAATGCGATCGGGATGATTTCCCACCCGCCCTTTCGCGTCAGGAATTCCAGACGTTCGCAAGAACCAGTCACAAATCGCATCTCGCCAGACGATCACATGTCCGGCCTGGTACTCGAGCCGGGCCAGCACGTTTTTGTACAAACCGTCCGGCACCCGGTGTTCCAGCAATTTCCATTGCCGGACAAAGTCTGCAGCCTGTTCCGCCCCTTCGTAATGGGAGTCGTAGATGTGCTGGATCACCGTCTTGCCCGACTGCAGCCGGTAAGTGTACGGAACGTGATGAAAAAACAACAGCAGTTCGTCCGGAGTCGTCTGGACTGACTCATATAATTCTCGAATCGCCGGCGGATATTGACCGACGTAACCGGTACCGGTCGCGAGAGTGCGGTCCATACCGATTCCTTCATGGTCAGGGCGATGCCACTGCCCCCATCCATTTTGCTCGGATGATTCGATTCCCGGCCCGTAGTGGCTGCCCAGAATGTCGGTCAGGGTTTGCGCGCCCAGCGGGCCCGTGTAGTTCTCATACGCGTGCCAGGACGCAAGCAGCATGGCGCCGATTGTCTTCACTACGACCGGATCGTTGCCGAACGTGAGTCGCGTCCACTCCTCCGCGATACTCTCCGCGCTTAGATTGGGATCCCATGCCAGGCGCCCGAATCCATAGAGATTAGCCATGGCCAGCGGATGCCCGAGCCAGTTCTGGTCGCTATCGATGCCCATCCCGACATTGGCCACTCCAACAAACGCGCCAGCCGGGCGCTGAAAGACTTTGCCGGCGACCAAGTCTTTGACTGGAGTCCGGTCGCCGTTCACGCGCAGATCGAAGTCCAGGATTTCTTTCCACATGACAGGAAGAAAGCATAGATGCCGCTGCTGCCCCGTGTACTCCTGAGTGACTTGCAGCTCGATGCCCTGGTTGGTTTTCCCCAACCCGCCAAGCAGCGGTGACACCGGTTCGCGTGCCTGAAAGTCGATGGGACCGTACTTAATCTGGATGACGACGTTGTCGTCAAACTTTTCGTCGAGCGGATGGAAAATGTCGTAGGCAGCCCGGGCGCGATCATTCTTGGGATTGCGCCAATCCAGGTGGTGGTCATAAACGAACGCACGATAAAAAAGAATGCCCCCATGCGGCTTGAGAGCGCGGGCAATGACGTTGGCCGCGTCAGCAGGCGTCCGGCCGTAGGACGATGGACCCGAACGGCCCTCGGAATCTGCCTTGACTACAAAACCGCCGAAGTCCGGGATCTGCCGGTAAATCTTGTCGACCTGGGTCCGCCACCATTCGACGACCTGGGGATTCAACGGATCAAAGCTATCCAAGTTTCCTAAGGTCCTAGGGCTGCCCAGATCGGCGGACACCGCCACTTGCAAGCCCCAGGGACGAAACACGTCCGCGATGCGCACCAGTTGCGGAAGGAAACTATCGTCAATAATCCGTGGGTCGGCATTTACGTTGTTGATCGTGCACCCGTTGATGCCGATCGAGGCGAGCAAACGCGCGTATTCGCCGGCACGGCTTAAATCAGCACGAACACTTCCCTTTTCAAAGAAAATTGAAGGACCCGCGTATCCGCGCTCAATCGTGCCGTTCAGGTTGTCCCATTGGTCCACCCAGCGAATCGATGCGTAAGGCTGCTGCACTTGGTTGAGCGGAAAAATACTTTCGCCGCGCGCCACTTTGCCAAGGAACGCGAAGACACCATAAAGAACGCCCCGATCCGTAGTCGAGATCACGACCACGCAGTCAAAGTCGTTGACTGGCGTAGTCACCAGCCAAAAACCATCTCCCGAGAGCGACCCGGGCGGCGCTAATTCGGGTACGGCAGCATGGATCGACGCGAGCGTTCCCAGAACAATCGCTCTCTGTTCGACGCGTTTCGCGGTGCGCAGGGTTTTGCCAGTCATTCCCTCGATGCCGCGAATCATTTCTGCCCCGGCCGTCCTGAGCAGGTCGGAATCCCCCAGAACAACCAGACTCGCAGGAAGCGATTCGGATCCGGCATGGTACGCGCCCTCCAATGGCGCGTAGCGCAGCCATGCATCCCGATCGGACCCCGCGTGCAAGAGTTCGATGCCCCAGCCACTGAACAGGAGTGCTCCCAGAATCGTAATGTACAGGCGGGACATCATGAGTTTGGAGAACACAGGATGAGATTCGGAGCGTAGATTCTAGCGGGGCAGGGTTACAGAACACCTCCGCCTGCCACACTCAACCCAAAACCGACGCAATCGCCGGATACATCCGTCGGTATGCCGCGTAGCTCGTATTCATTTGCTCCACCCCTGCGGCCTGCGGCGTCACCCGTTGGGCGACCTTTATAACTTCGCTGCAAGCGGCGTCGACCGAACCCCACACTCCGGCTCCAACGCCGGCGAGAATCGCTGCTCCGTAGGCCGCACCCTCTTCGGCTGCGAGGATTTCTACTTCTCGGCCATATACATCCGCCTGGATCTGCCGCCACAACGGAGACCGCGCCCCGCCTCCGCCCAGACGAATGGTCTCGACAGGAACACCCATCTCAGCGAAAAGCGTGAACGAATCCCTCAAACTGAAAGCCACGCCTTCAAGAATCGCGCGGACCACATGCCCGCGGGTGTGCGACGCGGTCAAGCCAATCAAAGCTGCACGCGTGTTGGGGTCGAGATGTGGAGTGCGCTCACCCATCAGGTACGGAGCCCACAACAGGCCATCGGAACCGGGCGGGACGGCTGCGGCTTCAGCGGTAAGACGATCGTAAGGATCGCGCCCATTCTCATCCCCCCCCGCACCGAAGCGGTCACGCAACCATCGCAAGGAAAGACCTGCGGCCTGCGTGACTCCCATCACGTGCCAACGACCTGGCACGGCATGACAGAAGGTGTGCAGTCTTCCCTTGGGATCGAGAACTGGACGATCCGTGGCTGCGAATACAACACCAGAGGTCCCGATGGTTACGCTCACCGCGCCCGGCGTCACGACGCCCATGCCTACCGCGCCCGCGGCCTGGTCTCCGGCACCGGCTACTACCGGCGTGCCGGGCTGCAGACCGGTAGCCGCCGCGGCAGCTGAGCAGACTTTCCCGCAGATTTCGGGAGACTCAAAAAGTCTTGGCAGCAATTCCTCTTCTATTTCCGCCGCCTGCAGCACTTCGCGGGACCACCGGCGGTTCGCGACATCCAGCATCAAAGTGCCAGATGCGTCTGCCATGTCGGTGGCTCTCTCCCCGGTGAGCCGGAAGCGGACATAGTCTTTGGGCAGCATGACCGACCGGACACGTTTCCAATTCTCCGGTTCGTTCTCGCGCACCCACAGGAACCTGGTCAAGGTGAAGTTGGGCAGAGCGGGATTGCAGGTGAGGCGGATGAGCGCTTCAGGCCCGATTTTCTGCGAAAGCTCCTGACATTGTTTTTCGGTACGCACGTCGCACCAGATGAGCGCAGGACGCACAACCTGGTCCGCGGAGTCGAGCATGACCGCGCCATGCATTTGTCCGGAGAACCCGACGCAGTCGATCTTGTCGCCATGCAAGGCGGCCGCCGACAGAGCTTTTCGCGCGGCAATTCCGCAGGCGCGCCACCAGTCTTCGGGACTCTGCTCAGCCCAGCCAATCTGGGGCGAGGCAAAAGGTTCGTGCTCCTCGGTGGCAGACCCCCGGATGCGCCCGCGCTCGTCGACCACTACGGCGCGAGTACCACCAGTCCCGACGTCGACTCCGAGCACATTCGTTTGCATCCGGTTCAGATCCGTGGCCGCGGGAAGAAGTCCAGCCACGGCGCGCTTGCTGCAGTCTTCTTTCTATTTCTAAAGACGTTCCGAATTGAATTCCGGGAGCCCGGGCTCATAAGGCCGCCCGTCGATACGAAGAAGCACCCGAACAAGAAAGCTCCGTCGTGTACGTTAACGGCAACGTCATACTAACCACGAGACTCTGGGATTGCAAGCCCGGACCCACAGGTTCGTTTGAGAGATGCGGGGGACGCCCGGCATGACAGATGATTAAGGATAATAAGTAGAAAGATGAGACGCCATAGGAGCGGATAGGAGCGGAGGCAGTTCTGGCCCAGCGCAGGATTTCGTGAGAGAATGCCCGAGAGGGAAGTGGTCATGTACTTGCGATTGGCCTTCTGGACCGTAGCCGGCGCCTATACCGCGTTCATCTTCGCCCGCGGCAACGGTGATTCCAAGTACAGCGTCATTTTCACGGCAGCTTTTTTGGGAGCGCTCCTGGGCTTTAGCCTCGGAGGTATGTTCGCCAACCGCGCTACGCGTAAGCGAACCTGAACCACACCCTGCTTTCCCCACCCGATTGATCAAGCGCAAATTGTGTGTCGGGTTGAGGTCTAGAATGGTGGCAAAACCGCTGTCACAAAACGGCCTCTGGTTCGCCAAGACCTTAAACGCTACGACGCAATCCCCTGTTCTTTTGCCGGAGAGGCTGGCCTAGC
>CATPBJ010000024.1 GCA_955652395.1 uncultured Terriglobales bacterium
CACCAAAACGTCGTACACTTTGCCCGCTGCCAGAAACACTTCGCTCTGAACATGAGGTTGCGGCGTCTTGCCCGCAGCGAGAGCCACAGGAATTTCCGGGACGACATTGCCGTCTTCCGCGACCAGCGACAAACTCAGCCCAGCAACAGAAGGCACGTGCATGCGGAGGCCTGCGTTCACGAGACGCAGGAGGACCTTGCCGGTAGAAGAGGGGTTGGTAACCGGAAAGGCTGATTTGAGGGGCGCAGTCTCGTCGTACGCCTGGCCGTTAATAAAGTAGTAGAGCGGAGCGTAGTCCACCGCCGGCGGATAACAGGTATGCGCCATGCCGCAAGCCGGGGTCCACGTCATGCTTTCATTGAAACCGCCGGTTTGTGCCGCCGCATCCGCTGCCGCATTCTGCCTCGGGTCGAGTTCGCTGAGCAGGAGGGGCACGTCGGCATCGTAGGAGACGCCAAAATAGGCTGTTCCGGTAGTCGTAATCGTCGGCGGAGTAGTAGTGGTAGCTACGACTGGGGCCGTCGTCACAACCAAGACACCGTAGAGACCCATCGGACCCTGGATCGACGGGTACGTCCCCGTCTCAATGAGGTAGGTTCCCGTCTTGAGAGGACTCCATGTGTACGTTTGCGACCCGCCCGCCGCGGCTTCCTGCGCGAACGACCGAGCGCGCCGACCCTGAGCAGGTGGCGTAAAACTCGCAGGGACATTGGTCGTCCACGTAGTTTCCGTTTGAGCCTGATGAGCTCGAGGGCTGCTTTCTCTGGTGGGATTTCCCACGCCGGTGGTCGAAGAGCCCGCGCCCAGCTGTCCTACAATCACCAGAGATGTCTCCACTGGCAGGCCGTTGTTCAGGGTAATCGTCAGGCTACTGCCCGTCGGGACTGTGATCAATGGCGGCTGCCAGCTGGTGCCACCAGCCTGCACACTTCTATTCATGGCCGTGCAGGTGGCGGGTGGGGACACGGCACCGCATTGCCAGCCCCACATGGGCACTGCGTTGCCATCGGGCAGAACGGTGTTCTGCCTAAGGGCCGTCAGCTGGACCGACTGGGCGGACGACAGACCCGCTGCCAGGAAGAGAATTGCGATCCCGAGTATTGCTGTTTTTGGTCTCGCTTTTAAATAGTTGGAACGCATTGCCCTTCTCCTCATCATCACAGCGTTTCGTCAATAAAAAAGACGGGGGGATCAACCAACATCATCATCAGCATGCCGCCCGGGAAAACGTCATTGGTCGTGATCTCGCGCTCGTTGTGCGAGTGCCACATGAAGGCGATACCACCCTCCGGGTTCTGCACGGACGCGCCAGGTGCTAAGGGCGTGGGCCCTACGGGGTTGCCTCCTGCCGTTCTGGAAGGGAGTCCGAGATAGGGGTTGCCCGCGTACCACAGACCGTTGGTGACAACAAGGGGATCAGGAGGCGTAGCAGCACCACCGTTAGCCGTGTCAAGGGGCTTGAGGTGGTCGGCACACCACTCGTAATAGTTGGGAGCACTGAGCGGCGCGGGCGAGGGCGAATTAACTGTGTAGTAGCCGTTTTGGTCCGGCGAACAGACGCTACTGTCCCCGGGCACGTGGTTGTAGATATCCCAGTTGAGTCCCTTGCCCGACCAATAAAAAATCCCATCAAATGCCTGGCCGGGAGTCGTGTCCGTCGTGAACTCCATACGTCCGCCCAGCTTCGTCGGATCGGTTTGGCTGAGGATCAAATTTCCGTCGCGGGCCAGTATGCGCACGTGAGCTCCGTGCTCGTGAAACGGATGTTGCCAGTGTCCTTGTCCGAGGACCCGAATGAGTACTAGGTCCCCCGGATGCATGTGGGGATTGCCGTTGTACGGCTGGTGCGGATACATGGGCACATAGTCCGGATCCATGTCGTCCGGCATCGAGCGCCCGTTGATCAAAAAATAGTTAGGATGATAGGGCTCGGTCACGATCTTCATCGGGCCTGATCCCGACGCCTGCGCTTCGGCCTGGCGGTGGATCCTCGGGTCAATCTCGGCGAACTGGAACAGGTATTCCCGGTCGTAGCAGGTCGAGGGGTGATCGTATGCAGAAGGTGCCAACCTGTAATCGGTCTTGCCGAGTAACTGTGTATCCGACCCGAAGGCCGCGCAATTCGTGGGAGGGTGGGCCGGCAGAACGACTACCGCTCCGTAAAGACCCATCTCGATCTGCAGGTCAGGTTGCGTTCCGCTGTAATAGGCGCGGGTCCCAGGCGTGGTGGCTTTCAAGGTGTAGGTTACCCCTACGGGGTCGCCAGGGGCCGCCTCTTGCGTCATCAGGCCCGCCGTGCCGCCGCTTGTACTGATGAGTTGCAAGCCGGGGAAAAGGATCGAGGTGTGGCCCGCAGCTGCCGGCAAGCCGTTGATGAGCGTAACCGTGAACGTCGATCCCTCGGTGACGATCACCGTCGGGCCCGGAACTTGCATAGTGGGACAATTCCCAGGGAAAGGCAGAAACGCAGGCGTGTGCCCACTGGCACAGCCGTAACCCCACGAGTACACATTCACCCCATCCGGCTGCGAGAGGTAGCTAGCCTGGGCAGTCAAACTGAAACTTGTACCTGTTATCCCGGGAACGGCCGCATGCGCCGTCACTGCGAGCAGCAAGGCCACCGCTACAACTGCCACGCGAAGGAACCTTGTTGCAACATTCCGTTTTTTCGTATTCGTTTGACTCATTGCTTCTCCTACGGAGTGACAACAACCTCGGTCATCAGCCCACCGAAGTTCTCGGCGTTATTCGAAAGGTGGTCAAGGTTTGGGGTGTAGAGGAAGTAAGTGCCCGGGGGAATGCCGGTGGAATCGAGAATCGCATCCAACGACTCGCCGCCACCCACCGTGATTGAATTGGTGGTGTAGTAGAGGTTGTTTCCCGCCTGGTCGCGCAATATTTTCGCATTGAAGCCGACTACCTTCAGGGGAATCCCCAGCGATGCCAGTGTCTGGTATTCCTGAACGTCCAGATCAGAAATCCGCAGAAGCGCTCTTTCTCCCTGCTTCAATACGATCAGGCTCGTCAACGGCTGCGAAAAACGAGTCCTTCCATCCGAGTCCTCGGTTCCCATGGCATGTGACACCGGGTCCGGGTTAAATGAGCTCGAACAACAACCGGCATAGCCGGGTACGCCCACTGTGTCGGGATAGCTGCGACCGTTCAGCAGGAAGTATTTATCCTTCATGTCCGAGAACCCTTCTGGGTTGAAGGTCATGCCCACAAAGTGGAAGTTAGGGTCGAAGCCATGAATCTGGAGAGGCACGTCGAACTCGTAGGCAGTAGAGCCGTCGCCGTCGTTGTAGGCATACTTAAGAGGTGCACCTGCAGGTATGCGTGAATCTACTCCGGCGAATGGATCTACCTGTTGAGTGACACTGTTGAGCGCCGGTAAGGGGGTGGAACATAGGATGTCGGTGCTAGGACCGGTTGCGTTCGGACCGGTGTTAGGACACGCGGTTCGCAGATCTAACTGCTGAAGTTGCAGTGCCGGGTAGAGGCCGTTGCCAACTGCCACTCGATTCTGACGGGGACGCACATAGAGCTGCCCAACCATGCCCATCTGCAGGTGTTCGGGAGGCGTGATGTGGCAGTGGTAAAAATAGGTGCCCGCGTCGGGCGCCATATAGTAGTAAGTGAAGCTGCCACCGATGTTGACAGCGATCGAGGCATCCGGCACGCCGTCATAGTATGAGGATGCGTTGGGATAGCCGTGGAAGTGAACTGTATGTTGCTCGAACAGGTCGGGGCGCATAATCATGCCGACGTTAGTGAGGGTCAGAAAGAACTCGTCGTCCTCGTCAAACGCGGCCAAGGGCATGGGAAGGTTCCCATTCATGACACCGATAGTCATGATGGCGGCTGGGTCCACGACGGCGCCGTCCAGACTAACGGGCTTGGCAGGTTTGTATGTCGGATCAGTCGACATAGGACCGCAAGTACTTGGAGCATCGGAATTGCAACCGTTCGGAAGAGTGGGACTGTTGTAGAAATTGTTAAAATCGGTGTTCAGCAGTGTGCCCGCCTGACCGTTCTTGATCATGTTCATGCCGGAAAGGGGGCCAAATGCGAACATGAAAGTCTGGTTCCCGTCCGCCTCGGTCATATAGCCGTCCCCACCAGAAATTTCCTGGCACTTGACAGCGCCTCCGTTACTAACGTACGGCAGGGCGAACGAGGGTGCTCCGTTCTGCGGCGTGATCGTGACCGTGTTCGACACCGGCCCTTTGTATGGGGTCTCCACGGTTCCCGCAGGGTGAAGGGGTGTCGCAGTTGGACATTGCACTCGAAATGACTGACCATCAGGTTGAGGGTTCTGAGCACTCGCGGCTATCGTCGCAAAACAGATTAAAAGTAAAGACAAGTAAACCTGGTGCGGCTTTCTCATGACTGTGCAGCCTCCTTCCCGAACTGACGGCGCGCAAGCAGCGATTGATCGTCGACTGCTCTCAATTCTTCCGGTCCACACGCGAAACCGGTACAGGCTCAGCGCACCTGTTGAATGACCGACGCCGTTACTGCAGTGAGGAATTACCATGCGCGAATTCTGACGGTCGTGTTGCCTCATCGGGGGAGGAAGCAATGCTGCGTGCCGGAATGCAATGTGGCGCGCTTTTTACTCCGAACACCGGCGAGTAAGGTCTTGGTGACCTAGACCCGACAAGCGCGAACAACTTGCGTTACCCAACCAAACCTTTGGGTAGGGGGATAGTCCGAAGCATTCGAGGAGGGAGGGCCCGTGGGTTAGACATTTTGACCATAACTCAAACTCCATAGCCATGACTGCGACGCTTTTCCTCAATTGGCTACGTGAGACCACTGCTTAAATCGTGGCAAGAGTACTTGCAATCGGAATGCTCTTCTTTGCTCGGCAGCAAGGATCGCCAACAAAATGCCAAAAAATGATTGGGAAGAGCCGGAACCCTTCTGCAAGAGGTCCAGCTTTTCTAGGCGCACCACGGTGGACTGACCTACTTTCAGGGAGACACAAGACGTGACGCATAGTGACAGGCATGGGTGCCTTGCGGGCGATTCGCGATATCTCACGATCACTACACCACTGGGAATAGCGACTCCTGGGGAGCACAGCGTCGACATGCTATTTTGGATTGTTGGCGGTCGTTTTCTTTGTCCAACAGCAAGTAACTCAGGTGACCGGCCCCATTTTTTCACTGTAGCGCGCCCCATGCGAACTCCAATTGCACCGGATGGGACGCTCTACCGCTTGGTTTCGCCCAGTTCAGGGCCAACCTATTGCACGTTGACTGTAGCTTCAGCGCCCGACACTGCGATTGGCTGCAGGCCTACATCCAGCGCCCCGCCCTTCGTCGACAGTGACGACTTCCCGCTCGCTTTCGCCATGAACGTAAGTGTCATCAGTCCACCTTGGCCCGAAATTCCCCCCGAGCCCGGCGGGCGCGTGGCAGTAACCTGCAACGTTCCCGTGGTTGGGTTATCGCGATGTACCAGCGCGACCACATAGCCGCCTTGCGACAGCAACCCGCCGTCTGAGACGTTCACGACCTGCAGTTTGCTGGGATCGTAATTGATCTGCACTGGCACGGAATACACGTCTTGCGCACCCGTGAGCAGAATGTTTATCGCGAAAGTGGACCCCACTGTCACGTTGGTGTTGGGCGGATCAAGGGCAAAAGCTGCTCTACCTGGCAGAGTCGCCGCTGGTGAATCTGCACCTGGCTGCGGCTTTGCTCCACCCGGTTGTGGAAACGTGTCCGAACGCGCACCGGCTGGATTTCCAGGCTCGGTCGCCAGAGGCTGCAGAGGCGGAGCTTGCCGGGGTAGCGTTGCTGGCGGGGCGCCTTTCGTCTGGGGTGGCGTCTGCGTTGGTGCTGTCGGAGTCGCCGCTTCCGCCGTAACCTGCCGCAACTCGATTCCGTTGCCTGTGCCGACATCAATCAGTCTATCGTCCATGTTGACTTCCTGTCCGCGTACGATGTGTGGAAGCAGCAGGAACACGAGTTCGTTCTGTCGGTGGTCGGTGTTGGTCTGCGAAAACAAGTACTTGAAAAGCGGTATCTTTGCAAGCCCTGGGATTCCAGTTAATGACTTGGTCTGCTGATCTTCGAACATGCCACCCAGCAGGTTGACTTCGCCTTCCTTGAGGGAAATCTCGTGTTCGATCCTCCGCTGGCCGATTACCGGCTGGGTGATACCCCCGATGTTCTGGAATGAGTCGACGGAGGAAACATCCATGGACAGCTTCAGGGTGACTTCACGCCCCGGGTGGACGTACGGCGTGATATCGATATTCACCCCGACATCCAGGTATTGGAACTGGGTGTTAACCAGCGGATTAATACCCACACCCCCGATACCTGGCTGGAAGGAACCGGTCGCCACCGGCACACGTTCGCCGATCTTGAGGCTTGCCTTCTGGCCATCCAGGGCCCGGATCTGCGGATTCTGGAGAATTTTCGAATCGCTGTTGCTGAACAGCAGCGTAGCTGTGGCCGACGAGATCGTCGCCTGAAAATCCGACGCATTCAGATTGCGCAGGCGATTCAGGTTGATCGAACCCGGACTACTGCCGCCGGTCGTAGAGCCCGTAGTCGTCGTTGGCTGCAGACTAAGGGTTGTGCTGGTCGGCACATTGACTCCGTACTGGTACAGCTTGTCACGGTTCACCTGCATGATCGCTACTTCCACAACCACTTCCGGTTGGGATTTGTCCAGGTCATCAATCAGCTTTCCCGCCAACGCAATCTGGGCGGGTGTGCCGCGCACTAGAATCGCTTTCTGCGCCGGTAACTGCTGGATGCGGGCGATCTCCAGGATCTGCCGCATCGCGTTCACCATGTCCTGCCCTTCCTGCGGAGTGGAAGCATGAGCAAGATAAAAGATCTTGATGACATTCTGCTCAATTTCTTTCCGCTTAGTGGGTGTGTCGGACACTACAAAAATGGTATTCGGGGTCATCGGCTGCCAGAATGTCTTCGACTCCAGCGCAATGATTCTCAGTGCATCGGCCAGCGTTACCCCATTTAATTCAATACGAATACGCTTTGACGTGTAGTCCGGGTCAAACAGCACATTGATTCCCGCCAGCTTGCCGACGGTCTCGTAAGTCAACTTGCTATCTTCAGCGAGCTTCAGTGTGATGGGGACTTTGGTCAGAGGAGAGAGTTGGATCGGGCCTGCAGCCTCTTCAATCATTTTCTTCAACGGTCCGGAGGCGGGTGCCGCCTGCGGCGGCCCTTCTTTGGCGGAATCTATCATCTGCTGTGTGCGTAAGATCTCCTGCTGGGCTATGAAGCTCGAGGGATCAATCTGTAACCCCTTGTGAAATTGTGCCAGCGCGTCTTCCAACCTGCCCGCATCGCGCAACAACTGTCCACGATGAACGCAGGAAGCGCCCGCGAGGAAGCTCATACGCTCGTATGCAAAGTGGTATGCCAGGTCTTTGGGTTTCAACTCGTAAGCGCGTTTGTAAGAGTCGTAGGCAGCCTCGTAGTTTTGGCGTGCCTCGGCTTCCTCCCCTTGCTTATAAAAGGACTTGGCGTTGCCGGTCGCAGGCGGTGACAGCAGGACGAGGAGCAGGGCAATCAGCGCCACCGGTTGGATAAAACGTATCATCGTCTTCCACTCTTTTGTGGACGTCTATAGCACAGTATCGGTAACTGGCGGATACCGTAAGTTACGGACGTAACTCCTGACCCTAGGACTGATCACGAGTACTGTGACCGCATGACAGAGATTTGGCACGATGTTTCTGAAACCCTTAGTTTCGACATGAAGCGACGGAAGACGTTTCAGGTCCAGCTCTTCCAGGCAGGAACGACAGGGATTGGATCACCGCGGCGATCCGCTTGACGAGCCTGTAGCCGGGCAGGCC
>CATPBJ010000025.1 GCA_955652395.1 uncultured Terriglobales bacterium
CAAATCGAAGCCTAGAGCGGCAGGAGTGAACTTGTGCCCTGCTCATGTGTTCGCGAGCTAGATTTTTCCTGCCGCCTCTTTAACTCGTACGCTATGCGTCACCTTCGCAAAGCGAAGCGGACAGTCCGCACAGGAAGCTAATTAGGAAAGCTTGAGAATGAGGACGTATCAGTCAGCGGCAGCTTCAACGGCGCTGTCCACGCGCGCCGGCTTGCGAAGGAAAGCCGAGCGCTCGACTTCGAACGCTTCCAGTTGCGTCGTGGATTGCGTATCACTCCATCCCATCGCAGCGCCGATGCGGGTTGCGGCCTCTCGGCTGCAACGCGGGGACCAGCACGCGCCCAACGCGACCGGTACTCTCCGTAACAGGGCATCGCCCAGTGTGGCCGCGCACTCGCCGGCAAAGGCATCGACAGCCTCCGCAACAATATGCTCCGTGTGGGAACAAAGCGGAGCGCGAAGGTCCGGGTTGCGCTGCGCCATTCGCGAGATATCCAGGGCGCGCTTGCCGTGCCATTCGACAATGCCGCGCGCCGTATCTTCGCTAATTCCTCCCGCGTTGCCGAGCTCAATCACCCACTGGTCCAGCAGCAGAGTGGCGCTTTCGGCCGAGGCGATTGCGATCGTTCTCGAAGACCTTGGCGACACCCCAATTTTGGCCGCACATTGACGCGCCAATTCAGCCGCCGTTGTCAGCTTGCCGCCAATCACGGAAACCATGTGCTCGGCACCGTCCTGGGCGTGATCGTGGAGGTAGTGTTTGCGGGTAACGGCCGAGGCCTTTTCCTTGGGAGCAAAAGGCAGAGGCCGGACTCCAGCAAAGGTATAGTGGATATCCGCAGCCGAAAGCTTGACCTGCGGAAACAGGTGGCCGAAGGAGCGCACCAGGTAGTCGATCTCCTCGTTGCCGGGTTGGACCTTGCCCGGATCACCCTGGTCCGCAACCTCCGTCGTGCCCACCAGCACTTGTTCATTCCAGGGAATGACAAAAATCGGACGCTTGTCCACGGCCTCGGTGTACACCGCTGCGTCAGGAGCGCCCGCAAAGCGGGGCAATACGATGTGGGAGCCGCGGACACCGCCCACCATGGGGTGCGTGGTCTCGATGCGGGAGCGCTGGCATATGCGGTCGGCCCAAGGACCGGTGGCGTTGACGATCCACGTGGCTTCGACACGCTCTTCCTTCCCGTTCAGCTGGTCTTTCAGCAGCACGCCGACCGCCCGACGATGGCGGACATCCACGGCGAGCACTTGAGTGTGATTGCGCGCGACCGCGCCGGCTTCCATGGCCTCCACCAGCCACTCCGCTACCAGGCGCTCGGGGAATTCGCACTGGGCATCTTCGTAGCTGAACACCGACCAGCGCCGGCCGGAGTCGAGCAGGCGCTCCAGCTTTTGCTGATCCGCGCGGCTCGATTTCGCCTGAAGCCTGCCCCCGCCCAGGCGACGATACAGCCACAGGCCGGTGCGTATGGCCAGAGCGCTACGACCGCTGTTCTGGTCGAGCGCCAGCAGAAAATGTATGGGATGCACCAGATGCGGGCGCTCGTGCAGTAGGCGCCGGCGTTCGACCAGAGACTCGCGAACCAGTCCGAACTCGGCGTGTTCCAGGTAACGCAGGCCTCCGTGGATGATGCGCGTGGCGCGGCTGGTAGTGCCGGCTGCGAAATCGTGTTGCTCAACCAGCAGAGTGCGGCGGCCGGCGCGGGCGCATTCCCTCGCGATGGCAACGCCGTTGATTCCGCCGCCAATGACGATGACCTGGAATCGTTCGCCTTCGAGCGGTCGCCGGATTGGAGGAGCATAGTTCATGTCGAAGTCAGGCCGCACCCTGCTTGCGGCACGTTCTTAGGATAACCTGCCCGTCTTTGCCGATCAGTAAAAGATAACCGGAGTCAGCGGAGTAACATCGCCTTGGCTTAATGCCGAATGATCGGCATTTATAGTCATGGGTTATTAATATGACATAACCAATTGAATAATAGATAGTTAAGTAGATTTCTTTCTCGGACACTGTTACCGAGCGACATAAGTAGCGCCGGCGTCTCGCCGGCTGTCGGACGGGCATCTTGCCCGCCCCGGGCGGGAAGGACGTCGGGCTAGAGAACACCAACTGCTGTAATCCGGACAACAATGAGCAGGAACGCGGCGGCTTCATTGCTCATACGCACTCCGTCGTTTACAGTGTTTGGGCCTTCATGCCAACCACCGGAGAACGCTTCGAACGCGCAGTTTCTATCATGGCGCGCCTGCGCGGTCCGGGCGGGTGTCCGTGGGACCGGGAACAGACCTTCGACTCGATCAAGCCCTACACCCTTGAGGAAACGTACGAGGTTCTCGAAGCCATCGACAATCGGGATTGGGATGAGCTTCCGGGCGAGCTTGGTGATTTGCTCCTCCAGGTTTTGTTCTATGCCCAGATGGCCAAGGACCAGGGCACTTTCTCGATCGACGAAGTCCTGGATCGACTCTCCAGCAAACTGGTCGACCGGCACCCGCACGTTTTTGGCGATGTGAAGGCCGAGACCTCGTCCGAGGTGTTGCGGAACTGGCACGCGTTAAAAGCCGAAGAAAAGAAGAAAAGGGCGGCAGAGGCGGGCGACACCCAAAAGGGTTCGACCCCGGCCGAGTCTGCGCTGGCAGGAGTCTCCACGGCGGTGCCGGCCTTGGCGGAAGCTTACAAACTCAGCTCGCGCGCGGCGCAAGCAGGTTTCGACTGGCCGGATATGGACGGCTTGTTTGAAAAGCTGCAGGAGGAAACGGCAGAACTACAACAGGGCCTGGAAAAATTTCCGGCACCGGGTCCGCAGCCGCGCGGCCGAAGTGCGGGGGCAGGGGGACAGCAAATCCCCGAAGCACTGAGGCAGCATCTCGAAGAGGAAGTTGGAGATCTCTTCTTTGTGCTGGTGAATATTGCACGCTTCCTTTCTCTGGATCCAGAGTCGGCTCTTAGAAAGACAAATCGAAAATTCAAACGACGATTTCAGTGGATGGAGGAACAGTTGCGTGCCTCCGGACGCGGCCCGCAGCAGGCGTCGATGGCGGAGCTGGAAGCATTGTGGCAGCAGGCGAAGATTCAGCTGCGGAAAGACGATGTGGGCAGTGAGCGCGAGGCGGGATGAGTGAAAGCGCGATCGTGATCCGCAAGTGCCACAATCTGGATGAAATGTCTGCCTGCGTCAGGCTGCAAAAGGAAGTGTGGAATTTCGCCGACGCGGAACTGGTGCCGCTTCGCGTGTTTGTGGCGGCAGAGAAGATCGGTGGCCAGATCATCGGCGCTTTTGACGATGGGAAAATGGTGGCTTTCGCATTGTCTGTACCGGGTTCGCGGGGCGGACGCTCCTATCTCCATTCGCAGATGCTGGCAGTGCAGAGCGAATACCGCAACGCCGGCCTGGGACGCCAAATCAAGCTCTTTCAGCGGGAGGACGCTCTGGCCCGGGGATTTGAATTGGTCGAGTGGACGTTCGATCCGCTGGAAATCAAGAATGCGTATTTGAACATCGAGCGCCTGGGCGCCATCGCGCGCCGCTATCACGTTAACCAGTACGGAATCACCTCTTCGCCGCTGCAGGGTTGCCTGCCTTCCGACCGACTGGTTGCGGAATGGTGGCTGAAGTCGGATCGGGTTGAACGTCTGTTGCGTTCCGCACAGAAACCGGGGTTTGAGACGCTGAAGACAATTTCAGTTCCCGCTGAAATTTACGAATGGAAGGTGTCGCCAGCGACGCGCGAGCGCGCCCGGGAAGTTCAGGATTGCAACCGCAAAGATTTCCTGCAGGCGTTTTCCGATGGCATGGCGGTTTTAGGCTACGAACGCGATCCGCAAGGAGCTGGCAAATTCCTGCTGGGGCGATGGGAAGAAACCTGGATGTATCCTGCTTGAGTTCCAATGAAGATTGAAACCATTACACTGCGCGAAATTCGAATGCCGCTCGTCCATTTCTTTGAGACGAGCTTTGGCCGTATTTATAGCCGCCGCATTCTGCTGCTCACGGTAGGTTGCGATGGAATCGAGGGCTGGGGAGAATGTGTCGCCGCCGAAGACCCATTTTACAGTTCGGAATGGATTGAGACCGCATGGTCGACCATTAAGCATTACCTGGCGCCGGCCGTATTGGGACACTCGCTGATAGCAGCTCACGAAGTTGCCGGGCTGATGGCCCGAGTGCGCGGTCACCGCATGGCCAAGGCGGCGATTGAGAACGCAGCGTGGGACGCCGAGGCAAAACAGAAGCAGCAGCCACTGTGGAAGGTGCTTGGGGGCACGACTTGCCAGATCCAGTGTGGGGTTTCGATTGGTATCCAGGATTCGATCGAACAGCTGCTGGACAAGATCGAGACCGAGCTCGCCGCCGGCTACCGCCGCATCAAAGTGAAGGTAAAACCGGGTTGGGACATAAATGTGCTGGAACGGATCCGCTCACGGTGGCCCGACATTGTGTTGAGTTGCGATGCCAACTCCGCCTATACGCTCGATGAAGTTGAACACCTGCGCAGGTTTGATCGCTTCAAGCTCCTCATGATCGAACAGCCGCTGTGGAATGACGACATCTACTACCATGCCCGGCTGCAGCGCGAACTGAAGACCGCCCTCTGTTTGGACGAATCGATCCGCCATGCGCGCGACGCCGCTGCGGCCGTCGAAACCGGCGCCTGCCGCATAGTGAATATCAAAGTCGGCCGGGTAGGCGGATTCAGCGAGGCCAGAAAAGTACACGATGTATGTCAGGACAACAACGTTCCGGTATGGTGCGGCGGAATGCTGGAAACGGGCGTGGGCCGGGCCCACAATATCGCGCTCTCCACGCTGCAGAATTTCCGTCTGCCCGGCGACGTGTCCGCTTCAAGGCGCTACTGGGCGGAAGACATCATCGAACCTGAGGTGGAAGTGAGTGCTCAGGGGACAATCACAGTGAGCGACAAACCCGGAACTGGGTATCGCGTTCGTGAGGACCTGATCGAGAGGCTGGCCGTGAGGAAGGAGACGTTTTCGGCACGATGAATATGGGGGAGACAGTCTTGTCCGCCGCTTTAGACTTGGACTTCCCGTGCTTACCAACTCGATGACGTGTTGTACAACGGCAGAACGATGCTGGAGCAAGATCAACTTCAAAGGCAACGGAGAGGAGTGTACGCCCCCGCACAACGTGTAGCTCTGGCTATTAAGGTGTTTGATTTTGTGCGATTGCGGCTTACTGTTGTTTCAGGAGTTGCAAGCCCTGGGCGAAAGTCAGATCCGGGGGCACGGGATGGAAATCGCTGTAAATCTCCGTCGACCTGATATTGATGCTCTTGAACAGAAGGATCTTGCCGGTGAACGCGAGGTCCATGCGGGCGATGGCCCAGTTATGGTCGCTCACATCTGTCTGGTCGACCTGGAAGTGGCCGCCGCGATCGAGATGGCCCAGGATGCCCCATCCGAAGGCTACATCTTTAAAAAGGGTGCCATCGATTCTGGCAATGTGCTGTTTCTGGGCATCAATCAGAACCACTCCCTGCATGCCGACCAGGACCTGCTCCACGTGCGAGGGAGGATCGTATGTGGGATTGGGCCGGAACTTGAGCCGCAAAAGCTGGTCGCCGGGTTTGCCGCCGGGCCTGCCCGTTTCCGTTCCGTCGTATTCATATAGAAAAGCATCGGGCAACGCTTGCAGGATAAGGTTCACCCGCTCGGCACTTTCCTTTTCCTGCTTGCGCTTGCGATCCAACTCGGCGGGCTCGTTCACGAAGCGCTCGATGCGGCCATATTCGGCTCGACGCTGCTCCTGATCCAGGGGGTGGTCGTTATTCGCCACCACCATGCCCACCATGGCGTCACGTGTTTCCACCATAAGTTTGGTTTGCGAACCGGCCGGCGTTTCCTTGCGCTGGCGGCACATGTATTTCGGCCCCTGGTTGTTATTCTTGGCTTCGTTCTCAACCGCGCGTCTGACCAGTTCGTTCGGCCCTACCGCGGGCGGACCTTCCGCAGCACTGCACGTCCCCAGATTGAGAGCGAGGACCACCAAGAGCATTCGCCAGGCTGTCCGGAACCGGATCGGTCTCATGGAATCAAAAGTACGCCCCTGCTAGATTAGACGAAAAACAAGGCGGTGATGTTGTCTAAATGGCCTCCAGCAAAGCCTGAGAGGGGCAAATTTGGGACCGTCAAAACCAATGGGCCAGGGCTGATTCGACTCCCGGCCGGTTGCTCCGTTGATCGCCGTGGGATATAGTTCGGTGAAGCAGAAATGGTGTTCGCGAAGGGTTGCGGGGTTTCCTTTCAACTAGGTTTTCTGGCCCTGGCAAGTCACAGGTGACTTGGGATTCCCGTGCGCGTCCAGTTTGGTAAGTGTGCCAAGGAGGCCGAAATCATGGAGACGCCGAAGACGGCAGAGTTTGCGCATATCGGTAAGTCCGTCATCATCAAGGGGGAACTCTCGGGTAGCGAGGACCTTTACGTGGATGGCCAGGTGGAAGGAAGCATTGAGCTCTCAGGTAACCGCTTGATCATTGGTCCCCACGGGCAGGTTTGCGCTAATGTAAACGCCAAGGGCGTGATCGTTCAGGGCAAGCTGGATGGTAACATTCTCGCCTCGGAACGTGCCGAACTTACGAAGTCAGCCATCGCCGTCGGCGATATCATCACCCAGCGGATTGCGATTGAAGAGGGGGCGTACTTCAAGGGCAAGGTTGATATCCAGAAGGAAATGACGAAGACGGAGGGGGCCAAGCCGGCGGCGGCCGCGAGCGCATCCGCCGCAGCAGGCTCTGCGGCTGGGGGCGGCAGTCCCACGGTGGCTGTGAAAACGAAGCCGGGCGACGGCAAGTAATTTCTGCCCCGATCTTCTTCAGCTCAACATGTTCAGCTCAAGATGTTCAGCCCCACATGTTCGGCTCACGACGTAGTGAGCGAATGAATCAGAGGTCCAGCGTTTGCCGGCGGCGTCAGTTGCGCACAGCTTCATGAAATTTTTTGGTTCGTCAGACAGTACCGCGCAGGACTCGGCGGCGGCCCAGAGAGCGAAGCTCACGCGCCGCTCCAGCAGTCTCGCCCAGCTGATCAGATCCCTGGATTCAGAGGAAACCCTCTGCATACTCGATCTGGGATCGACGTCTCCGGCCAACATCCGCTACTGCACCGAGCGCGGGCACAAGATTTACAGTGACGACCTGCTGATCTCCTCCACCGACCCATCACTCGTCATCAAGGACGAGACGGGCAAACCGGTTTTAGACAGCAAACGATTCCTGGAGGAAAACCTGGTCTATCCGGGCGCGCAGTTCGACATTGTGCTGTGCTGGAATCTGGCCGACTATCTGGACGAAAGCCTGGTGAAGCCGGTGATCGGCCGGCTCTGGTCGTTGCTCAAACCCGGAGGCATGCTGCTGGCCTTTTTTCACACCCAGGAAGCGGGCCCTGATGCGCCCTGCTACCGGTACCACATCGTAGGCGGCGACACTCTGGAGATGCAGCACATCGCTCGCGGCGACGGGAAGAAGGGAAGCTCGGCCAGCAAATTCCGCCTGCAGCGGGTGTTCAACAACCGCAACATTGAAAATCTCTTCCGTGATTTTGCGTCCATCAAGTTCTTCCTCGCCCGCGACAACGTCCGCGAAGTGCTGGTCGTGCGCTAGCTTTCATTCTCTCCGTGATCATCCCGAGCACAGCCATCCGATTCGCTTGCGAATCGAATGGCGGAGTCGACGGACCCCGATCAGCACATCAACGCCTCAAGTACGCCACGAGCCACGTGGGGACAGCCGCCCCCGACTGTCCGACGGAGGAAAGCTCCGCTATTTCGCTTTCTGACAAAGTCGGTCGAGCTTCGCTCGACCGGATAGCTGAGGACAGCTGTCCCCACGTGGCTCGTGGTGACGCCGCACGAGCGAGGACGCTCGCGCCTCCATCAACCTGACCGTGTCTTGCGCACCAGGTAATTGGTAATCGCGGGACTACTTTCCAGAATAGAAAGGAACGGTCTCCGAACGTATGCTGGCAGAACAAGCATCCGGCGAATTTTCGAGGAAGCACGAAAAACCGACAGCAGCGATTCCCGGTACGCTTGGCTATAGCGGCGCGCCGCATCAGGCAGGGCAGACTCGCCAGCAAAAAACGACTTGAGGCACCGAGCGGCTAATAAGCCGCTGCGCAGGGCAAGCGAAATCCCGTCCCCCACGAAGGGATCTACAAAACCCGCGGCGTCTCCGACCCTGAAAACGCCGTCCCGCTCGGGCTGGGGATTGCGGAAGACTAAGGGCGCGGTGCTTACGGGATCGCTGAGCAGAGTCCAATTCCGGCTGCGGTCGCGCAGCGCGGGATGCTGGGCAAAGACTCCCGCCAGAGAGCTGGCTACATCGGCGCGTACCATGGCCGATGCATTTACCCGCGCCGTGAAGGGGTCTTCATCACTTATCGTGACAGGCTGGACTCCGCAATAGCCGCCATCGAAGAAGTACAAATCCACCGACGGTTCGGGCGTCATTTCGGACATCGGCTCCGCGAAATGAGCCTTTACCCCAAGCCATTTCTCGGGACGCGTTCCAATCTCTGCGGGGGCGAGATTCAGATTCGACCAGCGCCCGGACGCGTTTATCAGAGCTCGGGTTTCAAACTCCTCGCTGGCAGTAACAATACGAAACGGGCCGGTGCCGGCGACGCTTTGCACTGTGATCTGCTGCCGGGCATCCACGCCGGCGCTCGCGCCGGAGTGCCAGAGCGCTGCATCGAGGTCGAAACGGGCAATGCTGGCGGCGGGCGGATCTACCGAGGCCTGGAGCGTGCGGCCATCGAGGAACAGCCGGGCGCGCGCGATGCGAATGGCGTCTTGTATTAGCGGCGCGTATTGACGATTGAGGAGATCCCTTAGCAGACTGAGCGATTCCGCCGAGACAAACTCGCCGCACACTTTGTGGCGAGGGAAGCGTCCACGTTCCAACAGCAGGACGCTGGCGCCCTGGCGGGCTGCAGAAATCGCAGCGGACGCGCCTGCCGGGCCTCCGCCGATGATGATCAGATCGTACAGCATTCAGTTGCCAGTTCTCAGTTTCCGTTCTCAGCCCTTCCACGCTATCACTCCCATGCGGAACAGGTAGTGGCGATGAATTTCCACTCGTGCCGCGCTGGATTGCCCGAGTAGTGTTCCCATCTCTTCTGGCGTATAGGCTTGGCGGACGGAAGCTGGGGCGTCATGCCGAGTGAGGCGGCTGCGGCAGAGCGGCATGCCGGCATACACGAGCGACATGTGCAGCGGATGCCGGATCAGATCGTTGATCAGCACCGCAATGCGACAGACTCGCAGACCTTCGTCGACAAATTGCACGAGCTCGTGTGGGAACAGATGGTGGGCGAACAGGCTGCAGCTGAGCAGATCGAAACTTGAATCTCGAAAGGGAAGAGCAAGAGCGTCGCCTGCGACTGCCCGGTTTCCGTTGCTCAGATGAGACGGCGCGCGATCGAGCACCGTGACTTGCAGATGTAGTCCCCGATGGCGGAGCCGCTGGCGGACGATGGCCGGCACATATCCAGATCCGGCGGCAACATCCAGCAGCGACAGCGACGACTGGTTCATTTCTCGCGCGACGCGCCCGACCATATCTTCGGTGGTAGCGATGCCTCCGAACCAGCGGTTAATCCGGCGCAGATCGCTGAGCGAGGCGGCGACTTCAGCGGGTGTGCCGCTGTCTGTGTCGAGCAGTTCGGGCGTGGCCACGCGCTTCATAGAAAGGCAGTCGCCAGTCGTCATCCGTCAGTCTTCAGCAAAGATCTGCGCTGATTCGCTTCCGGCTAAATGACCGACGACGGGTTCTAAACTTCGGCCAGTTCCTCTTCCAGTAATTGCTTGTTGTAGAGGTCGCTGTAGTAGCCGTTGCGGGCCAGCAATTCGTCGTGGGTGCCCAGTTCTACGATGCAGCCGGCGTGGAGCACGGCGATCATGTCGGCATTGCGTACCGTGGAAACGCGATGAGAGATGAAGATCGTGGTCCGGTTTTGCATGACTTCGCGCAGATGATTGAGGATCTTGTCTTCGGTGTGGGTATCCACGCTGGAAAGGGCATCGTCGAGAATCAGAATGCGAGGATTGCGGATAATGGCACGCGCGATCGCGCTACGCTGCTTCTGTCCCCCGGAAAGAGTGATGCCGCGTTCGCCCACCAGCGTCCGGTAGTGCTCGGGAAATTCCTCAATGTCCTGGGCAATGTTGGCCGCCTCGGCCGCCGAACGTACTTCCTCGTCGGTGGCATCTTCCTTGCCGAAGGCGATGTTTTCACGAACGGTTTCGCTGAACAGGAAAGTCTCTTGGGGCACAAACCCGATCTGGCGGCGCAGCGACTCCAACGGAAAGTCTCGCACCGGTTTTCCATCGATCCAAACGCTTCCGGGTGCAGCATCGTAAATGCGCGGGATCAGGCTCACCAGAGTCGTCTTGCCAGAACCGGTGGGGCCGACGATGGCCAGGCTACTGCCCTCAGGAATCCGAAGATTGATGCCGCACAGAACGGGTACGCCATTGTAGGCAAAGTTCAAACCACGGAATTCGATCTCTCCCCGAATGGGTGTAGGTCTCGCGGCGGTTGCTTTTACTTCCGGACTATCCTGGATCTCGGTCTGCTCTACCAGGATCTCATTGATCCGGCCCATGGACGCAGTACCGCGCTGGAAGATATTGATGACCCAGCCCAGCGCAATCACCGGCCAGGTCAGCTGCACCATGTAGGTGTTGAAAGCGACGAAATCACCGATGCTCATGGAACCATCTAGAAACAGGGTTGTCTTGGTTCCCAGATTCGAAATTAACTCAGTTCTAACCTGTCCGCTGACGACCTCTCGTCCACCGAGCCAGAGCACGAGCACGATCGCAAGGCCCAGCAAGGTCTCGAGAGTGGGCCATAGCATACCCATCAGACGAACCAGCTTCAGGCTGCGATTAATATAGTGGCGGTTGGAAGTCTCGAAGGCTGCGATCTCCGGCTCTTCCTGCACGTAGGCGCGGATTACGCGAGCGCCGGAGAAATTCTCCTGCGCGCGGGCGGAGATTTCCGAAAACATGGCCTGGATTTTCTCGAAGCGTTCATGAATCTGCTTGCCAAAATACTGCACCGTGATGCTCACCACCGGCAACGGCAGAAACGCATAAAAGGTTAGCTTGGGACTGATCGAAAGCATGAATGCCAGGGCGCCCGCGGTGAACACGATCGTGTTCGCGGAATACATGATGGCCGGTCCCAGCAACATGCGGACGGCGTTCAGATCATTCGTGGCCCGGGCCATGATGTCACCGGTGCGAGTGCGCTGGTAGTAGGAATAAGAGAGGCTCTCCAGGTGCCGGAAGAGATCATTACGCAGGTCAAACTCAATCTCACGGGAAATGCCAATTACGATCCAACGAGTCAGAAACTGGAAGACACCCTTTATGGCCGCCACTCCCATAAGTTCCAGAGAGTAGGTCAGGAGTTTTTCCCGAGTCACCCCGGCCCGCAGACGGTCCACGGCGTGGCGAAGCACCAGCGGAAAGAGGATCCACACGCCGTTGTTGATAAAGACGCAGATTGTGCCTATGAAATAGCTGCCACGGTACTTCTGCAGGTAGGGAAACAGTGGACGCAGGCTTTTGGGCAGCATGTGCTTCTAGTAGATGCAATTCTACCAGTATGGGCTTCAGTGTGAGAGGGGCGCCCCCGCCCGCGCGGGCTTTTGACGTCGAGCTCGACGCACGCGGGCGGGGCGCCAGCGTTCACAAACAAACCAGTTTTGTCACGCCGAATCACCCTGGAAAGCCAGAGCGCACGCTACCAGAAGCATGACAATCCAGCCCAGAAGAAAGATCCAACTTGAAGCGATCAAGTAAACATACGCTGCGTTCATGGCAACTTTCTCTTATGAGGAGCCGACCGCCGGGAGTGTCCGGCAATCCCATCGAGCCTGGCCGGTCAGGTGTTTATAGTTCTCCACAATTTCACGGACGGCATTCAGCCTGCCTAGAGTTGTCAGGTGAGGGTCGGTGAGCGCCAAGTCGATCTCGGTCATCCAGCAATTGACGTCGGTCTGCACTCCACGCGCCATTTCTTCGGCGATAGCGAGGACCAGGTCACGGTTGAGGGCTGTAGTTGCCACGGGATTGGCTTCCTTTCCTGAAGCAAGGTATCGCCGGTCGCCAGCAGTATGATTGGGAAAAACATGAAACGCTGGCGACCGACGAATATTTTTACTGGCTCTGTGTCTGTTCCGGCGTCTTTCCCTGCAGATGATCCATCCTCCTTTGCTCATGCTGGTTGATGAGCGTGGTCAGTTTCGTTTTCTCCTCCGGAGTCAGGACCTGGACCATCTCTGACGCAATGCGGGCGTACTGCACGGCGAGTTCGGTCGTGACTTGAGTATGCTGCGAGGCCACTTCGCGGGCTTTGGCTTCATCGAAGCTGCCGCGCATGACCAAGTCCCGCAACTGCGAGTGTTCTTGCACCATTTGCAGCATCAATGGCTGAAGAGCCGGCTTTTCCTTCGCCATGATGGCCTTCACCTGGGCCTGCTGCGCGTCGGTAAGGTCGAGCTTGTGAACGTAGTAACCCAGCATAGGTCCGCCAAACATGCCATCGCCGCGCATGTGGGCTCGCCTCACGGTCTGCGATACGGCAATGGCTCCCATCACCGCCAGAACCAAAACGACAGCCAGAGTCTTGAAGTATTTTGGTTTCATGGGTACTCCCCTTCCGGTCCGACGGGCTGCGGCGAGGGCAAGATACCTTCGCGACAGTCGGCGGGACGCCGGCGCTACAAGTCATTAGAAGCGCTCTACTCGTGGGTGGCGGTAAAGAGTCGGTCAAGGGGAGTAAAGTTTTGTAAAGCGTAAACACTGGCGGATTGACAATTCTTTACCGCGGGGCACACCACGCTGTTGTAGAAGTACAATAAAGCCTGTGGACCGCATCCTCGTTATCGATGACGACGTCGAGCTTTGTAGCCTGGTGGGCGAATACCTGGCGCCGGAGGGCTTTCAGGTCGAATCCGCCGCGGACGGAAATCGGGGGCTGGAGCGGGCGCTGAACGGAGATTTTCTGCTGGTGGTGCTCGACGTCATGCTGCCCGGCTTGAATGGATTTGAAGTGCTCCGGCGGCTGCGCGACAAGTCAAGAATTCCCGTGCTCCTGCTTACCGCTCGCGGCGAAGACGTGGACCGCATCGTCGGCCTGGAAATTGGGGCCGACGACTATCTTCCCAAGCCTTTCAATCCGCGAGAACTGGTAGCGCGCATCCGCGCGATTTTGCGACGGACGCAGGCCTCGGAGAGGTCGGGGAGCGGGCAGCCCTCCGAAACTCTGCGCGTGGGCGAAGTTGAACTTGATCCGGCCACGCGAACCGTCCTGCAGAAGGGCAAGCCGGTGGAGTTCACTTCGGTGGAATTCAATCTCCTGCACGTGCTGTTGCGCGAAGCCGGGCGCGTGGTTCCTCGCGAACGGCTGGTGGATATCGTGCTCAGCCGCAAGTTCTCCCCCTTTGACCGCAGCATCGACATGCACGTCAGCAAGATTCGCAAAAAACTGGGCGAGTCCGATTCCGGAGTGGACCACATCAAGACGGTGCGCGGCGTGGGATACATCTTCACCCGGCCGCATGAAGTCATCGCCGAGAAGGTCAGGAGCTAACGGACCATGAAAAGTCTTTTTCTCAAGATTTTTCTTTCGTACTGGGTAGCGCAGGCACTATTCCTGGCACTGGCCATATTGATTACGCTGGCGGTCCGCGAGCGCGGGGAGTCGGCTGCCTGGGACGCCCAACAGGCCACTGTTCTCAGCAAGGCGGTCCGGACTTACGAACAAAGGGGGCCGGCAGAGGTGCGACGCTATCTCGAGGAAGTGCGCGACTCCTTGCATACCCGCACTTACCTGCTGGACGATCGGGGAGAGGACGTTTCCGGACGCGAACTGCCGCGCTGGGCGGAATCGTTGGCAAAAGGGGTGGATCCACCGCGTCGCGACTTTTGGCAGCGCGTAACCCCCAGTCCATTCCGCCGGCAGGTACAAGTTGCGGCCAGCGGGCATCGCTATACCCTGGTGGCATTCCTGCCGCCCAGCGGACCTTTTGGGCCGGGCGGCGTTCCCGGCCTGAGTATTCTTATCGGAATTATTTCGTCCGGCCTGGTGTGCTACCTGCTGGCGCGATATCTGACTGCCCCGGTAGTGCGGCTGCGCGCCGCCACGCAGCGTTTGGCGACGGGTGATCTGAGTGCCAGGGCAGGCGGGCTCGCGGCCCGGCGGCGGGATGAGATGGCGCAACTGGTGCGCGATTTTGACACCATGGCGGAGCGGCTGGAAGCGACGGTAAACGCGCAAGCCCGGTTGCTGAACGACATTTCCCACGAATTGAGGTCTCCGCTTGCCCGTCTCAATGTCGCTTCGGCTCTCGCCCACCAGCGCGCCGGGACTGAGGCGCACAGCGCGCTCGAGCGCATTGACCTGGAAGCCGAGCGCCTGAACGAGCTGATTGGCGGCCTGCTCACTATCGCACGCCTCGACAGCGGGAACGATACGCGGCAAAAGTCACGGATTCTTGTAGGGGAGATGATCGAGGGAATTGCGGCGGATGCGGATTTTGAGGCCCAGGGTCGCAATTGCCGGGTGCAGAGCCTGATCAAGGAAGACTGCGTGGTCATGGGCGCACCCATCCTGCTTCACAGCGCAATTGAAAACGTTGTCCGCAACGCCGCTCGTTATACCGAGGAAGGCACCAGCGCGCTGATCACGCTGGAGCGCGGCTATGGTGGCGGCGGTCCGGAAGCGGTGATTCGCATCGCAGATTCGGGCCCGGGTGTACCCGAGGAAGAACTCGACAAGCTTTTCCGCCCGTTCTATCGCATCGACGATGCCCGCGGACGTCAGACCGGCGGAGTGGGCCTCGGGCTCGCCATCACCGAGCGCGCGGTTCGGCTGCACGGAGGAACCGTCAAGGCCAGCAATCGGCCGGAGGGCGGTCTGCAGGTCGAGATTCGGCTGCCCTCAGCGGCGCCTGTGGTCAGTCAGGATTCCGCCAGCACGGTTGAACAGCGGCAGCCGGTCGAAACCAGTTCCAGCCACTCAGGTTGAGAAACATTGGCGGGGATTCGGTCGGGCAACTTTCTTCCTCCAGCATGGTTCCAACCAGCCAGCGTGGTTTGCTCTTCCCGGTTATTCCTGATACACAAATGAGGGTACTTTTGGACCTCGATCTACCGGCGTGAGGAGTGTCTGGCCCGCCGGAAAGCTTGCGAGAGGACTAGGGAGAAGGAAAAGAATGGGGACGAGGTTCCGGTTCCTGCTAGGGATTGTGATTCCAGTTTTGCTGCTCGGTTTGAGCGACTGCAACAACAGCTCTTCATCTTCTTCTTCTGGCACGGGTGCTCTGTTTGTCGCCAGCCAGGGAGATTCGTCAGTCTCGTCTTTCAGCATCGACCTGAGTACGGGCCTGCTGACGGCGAGTGGCGCCAAAGTGGCCACCGGCAATACCCCTTCCGCTATGATCCTGGCGCCATCCGGGACCACCCTGTTCGTGGCCAATAGCAACCCTGCGATCCCACCCCAGTCCCCTCCATGCACATCGCCAAGCCCAGGAACCATCACGGCGTACACCGTGAACACCGACGGGACGCTGACCGCCGTCAGCGGGAGCACGCAGGCCGGAGCCGTTCCCGTGGCTATGGCAATTGATTCGGGCGGCCACTTCCTGTTCGTGGCGAATCAGGGCCTGCAGTGCGATCCGACATCGGGCACCATCTCGGTATTCTCTATTCAAGCCAAGGCACTGACCAAAGTGCCCGGCTCACCATTTACCGTAGCCGCGCCCCGAGCACCGAGTGGCACCGGTCCCTCAGGCGTGGCCGTCACGCCCGACGGAAAGTTCCTCTACGTCGTCAACCAGTTCGACAGCACTGTCACCAAATTTTCAGTGGATGCCTCCGGGGTGCTGACACAGGGGCCGACGTTGCCCGTGGGCACCACGCCCACGGCTGCGGCTATAACTCCTGATGGCGGCTTTCTCTACGTAACCAACGCGAGCACGGTATCGGCCTTTGCTATATGCAATCAGGTCCTGACCAGCTGCAACGACCCTACCAGCCCTGACGGCAGTCTTACTGTAGTTGCTGGCTCGCCTTTTTCGGCGGGAATCGAGCCGGTCGCGATTATCGCGGCACCCTCGGGAAAGTTCCTTTATGTGGTCAACCGGCAGTCCAACCAGATTTCGGAATATAAGATCGCCACTGGAACCGGGGTCCTGACGCCAGACACGCAAGCCACAATCTCAACCGGAGCCAACCCGGTTGGGGCGAGCATTCGCCTGGGGACGTCGACCATCACTGCGACGGGCGGCGTCACCGACTACCTGTATGTGCCTAATCTGGGGGGGGCCTCGATTTCGGTCTACAGTTTCGATTCGACCGTGGGCTCGCTCTCCTTGGTGGGCGGACCGGTGAGCATTACCGGCGGTCAACCCTCGGCGGTGGCGGCGGAGTAGGGCGAGTCTCGAGTTTCTGGTTTCTGGTTTCCAGTTTCTGGATCTTAGGGGCAGGCTATTTTTGACAGGCAGGCAGAGGGCTGCGAACGACGCTGCCCTCTTTTGTTTGTCCCTATAAGGTCGGCCTTCGTGCTCTGCGCAATCCTCGACTTTGACTGAAAGAGCAGGGCTGCGAAGTTCGTAAGGTTGTCACGCCATACCATCCACACATGCATGCCGGGAGTCTGGATGGCGGTGGGCTGCAGACCTTTCTCCTTCAACCAGGCGATGAGTTTCTGATTTTGATCGAACAGTCCATCTTCAGTTCCGCAGGCAATCCAAAGCAGTCGCAGCCTGGCATTGATGTCTGGCGCTGAGCGCGCGGTGACTCCCGGGAACGATGAACCGTAGTCGCTCTGTCCCAGCGGGGCGGAACTGAAGCCTCCGACATAGGCAAAGTCGTCGATATGATTGAGGCCCACCAGCAGGCTTTCGGCGCCACCCATGGAAAGACCGGCTACAGCATGATCTTCGCGTTTATCCGAGAGCGGGTACTGCCGTTTCACCAGAGGCATGACTTCCTGAAGAAGGGCGTCTGAGAACCTGCTGTAATTGCGGCGAACCAATTCGGGGTCGTTCCAGGTACTCCATCCCCGGGCAATCACCTCCATGGTTCCGTATCCGAGTGGCATCACTACGATCATCGGCTTGACCTTCCCTTGAGCCAATCGGGTTGTCGAGGATCACATTGGCCTTGGCCATGGCCGTCCATGCGCTGGGATCGTCGCTGTATCCGTGGAGCAGATACAGCACCGGATATTTCTGCGTGCTGCCGGGATCGAAGTTGGGCGGCGTGTAGACGTAGTACTCGCTGTTTATACCGACGATCTTCGACCTGTAATAGTGATGATGCACCACTCCACGCGGAACCTTCGCCGCCTCCCATGGCATAGGTGGTTGACCGGCCACCAGGAAAATATTCTGTGTGCTGAAAAAACTGGTTTTGAGCGTGACGTTGTGAGGATCAAGGAGATCGGTGCCATCTACCTTGAAGCTGTAGCTGTAGTACTGGGAAGCGAGCTTTGGCACGGTGACGCTCCATGCGCCATCTGACCCCTTAGCCATGGGGAACGGGTCCTTCGTACCGTCGAGATGCAATTCTACTTTCGCGGCGTTCGGCATGGCGAGGCGGAAAATGACAGTTCCATCCGGCTGCAATAGCGGGCTGGCAGGAGGAGCGGGCTCGAGCGGGACAGGAGCAGCAGACTCAGGCGGTTTTGCGGCTGGCTGCGCACGGGGAGGACAAAGCCATACGGCGGAGCAGAGTAGCGTCACCAAGACTGGACGTGAGAAGACGAGATGTGAGAAGAGCGACCGCGCGGCCGGGCGAAAGGGTTGTGACATTCGGCGTCCCCTGATGAATGGAATTATTGCGCTCCACAGTCTACAGGGGTGTCCGCGTTGGCGAATAGCCAGAATCTCCAGGAGCCTGCTATGTCGGCACTTTGAGAATCAAATAGCCGCCGGCCAAGCCGAAAAGCAAATCAGGGGCCCAGGCTGCCAGGACCGGCGGCAACTGGCTGACATTTCCCATCGACTCAGACAACCGCGACACCATGATGTACAGCAGCCCGATGCCTACCGCTGTAGCAACGCCCGCTACAGCGCCTCGTCTTCCCGCCGCCAGCGCAAATGGTATCGCCAGCACCGCCATGATGAGCGAATTGAACGGGAAGGCAAATTTCTCCTGCAGCTGGACCCTGAGCCGTACCACATCGAAGCCGCTCTGTTGCAGGTCGCGGATGTAGCGCCGCAGGTCTTCAGAGTTCATTTCGGAAGACTGCCGCACTTCCTTCTTGAAATACGCCGGCGGCTCGCTGATCGCGGCAAAGGTGGCTACGTCGAAGGTACGGTAGTCGGTAATGGCGCTGCCCTGCACGCTTCTTTCCCAGCCCTGAGTGCACACCCAGCGTTGCAGACGTTCTTCCCAATGCGCCTGGTCGGCGTAAACCCGAGAAGTCAACTGGAAAGTGGCCGGATCGAACTGAAACACTGAAAGATTGCCAAACTGGTCGCGGTCGGAATCGAACAGCTGGTAGTAGTAGATGGTGGAGTGCTGTCCGAAAATCCATTTGCGATCGGGGTTCAGATACGTCTGTGCCGGCTTGCCCTTGATCAGGTTGCGCAGCGCGTCCTGCCGCCGGTTGGCGTGCGGAAGGTAGAACTGATCGAAAAAGAACAGTCCGGCCGCCAGCACCGTTGAGATCAACAGGATCGGAACGATCACGCGATAGATGCTAATGCCGGTCGCCTTGATGGCCGTAATCTCATTGGCCCGCTGCATCAGGCCCAGCGTGACCAGGACGGCCAGCAAAATACTCAGATGCAGCACGTTGTATAGAAAAAAGGGCGCGACATTGAGCAGATATTCTCCAACGATCAACGGTGAAATCCGGTTGCGAAGGATGTCCCCCAACAGCTCGAAAAGGGTGAACACCTGCAACAACATGAGGAACGACACCACGATCATGGTCAGGTAGATCAGAAAATCCCGCAGGACATAGTCGTCCAGGATCATGGGAAAGCTGGCACTAAACACGCGGCGCCGGTTGGCTGCTCGATGAAAGGCGCCCTCGGGCCGGTTGAAACGAAGCAGATTTCTTCCCCCTTGCGCCAGTCTGGATTTCAATGGGTTCCACTTGGCGCGAAGAGAGCCAATCTCAAAGGGCCGGCGCTCCGCCCGCCACAACAGAAACGCGCCGCCCAGGAAGAACACAATGTTGGCCAGCCACGCGCCCAATGCGGGCGGCACTTTTCCCTGGCGGGCCAGCGATACTCCGATCAAAGTGACCGAATAGTAGGCGAACACCAGCAGAATGGTGAGCACGAATCCCGCCGATTTGCCGCCCTTTTTCGACGATAGCCCCAGCGGAATTCCTACCAGAGCCAGTACCAGGCATGAGGTCGGCAGTGCGAAACGGCGATGGAATTCAATGAGGTACCAGGGAGCCACATACTTCTTCACTTTGCGGGCCTGATCCCGCAGATCCCAGGTGAGCATTTGCGCCGCCGGCACCGGCTCCTGATCACGGCTGTCGGTCTGCGGGACCGGGATCGGCACATCGGTCCGGTCGAAAGTGGAAATCTGGTAATGATCAGCGGAGGCAGGATCGGTTTCGTGCGTGGACCCGTCGATCAGGTGAAGGTGCAGCATCTGCGGTCCTTCGCTGACCAGGATGCCTTGTCGGGCCAGCGTAATGCGCGGCCAGGCCGGGTTGCTGATGTCCGCGATGAAGACGCCCTTCCAGATGGCGGCGCCGTGCGCGGTTTTCACGTCCTGAACGTAAAGCACGAGCTTGGGAAAACCCTCGTAGAAAACTCGCGGCTGCACTTCAAAGGACACCTGCGAAGTTTTGAGGCGGTCCTCGAGCCGGCCCAGGGCCGCTTGTGATTCTGGCGCGAGGTACAGGGCATTGAACATTGCCAGCACCCAGGCGGTAACGGCAAAGATGGAAATCACCCGCAAGAATGTCCAGACGCCGACCCCGCTGGCCCGCATCGCGGTGATCTCACTGTCGGCAGCAAGCCGGCTCAGCCCGATCAGAATTCCGACCAGCACCCCCATGGGGATGGTGTAAGTAAATGCGACGGGCAGAGTGAAAACGAAGATTTCCAGCACGCTGGGTAGAGGCGCGCTGTTGCGCACGACCAGATCGAGAATGTGGCCCAGATCCCGAGTGAACAGCACAAACGTGAACACCGCGACGCCGATGGCGGCATGGGAGATCACTTCACCCAGAATGTAGCGGGTCAGAATGCGCATGGGCCCAACTCAATAGAGGGAGCATAGCACGGGCAATCGTGTGGGGCGGGACACTGTTGTCCGCCGCTTTTGACGTTGATTTGGACTTGGAGCTGCCAGGGCGCATGAGCTGAGGGTGTCCCATTTCTCGCGTTTTTTGCGAGAAATGGGGCACCCGCTCTCAAGTCCACTCTGGTTTCAGGAAGAGGGCGGACAGCGGGGGCAGGGTCAAACTCAAGGAGAATGGACGGCCGTGGGTGGGTTGAGCATCGGCCCGTACACCCCCCAGATTCCCCATGCCGCTTCCGCCGTATTCCTGGGCGTCGCTGTTCAGAAGCTCGCGCCAGAACCCGCCTGAGGGCACGCCGATCCGGTATCCGTAGCGTGGCACCGGAGTGAAGTTGCAGACGATCAGCATTTCGTCGCCCGGTATTCGACTCTTGCGCAAAAGGGAAATAACGCTGGCCGCGGTGTCATTGCAGTCGACCCACTCAAACCCAGCGGGATCGGTATCGAGTTGGTGCAGCGTGGGTTGCTCACGATAAACCTGGTTCAATTGAGCCACCCAGTTCTGCACTCCGCGATGAACCGGATACTGCACGACGTGCCATTCCAGGCTGGTGTCGTGCGCCCACTCCCGCACCTGGCCGAATTCGCAACCCATGAACAGCATCTTCTTGCCCGGTTGCGCGAACATGTAGCCGAACAGGAGGCGCAGATTCGCGAACTTCTGCCATTCGTCTCCCGGCATCTTGCCAATGAGCGAACCCTTGCCGTGAACCACCTCGTCGTGAGACAGCGGCAGGACGAAATTTTCGGTGAATCCATAGAGCATGCGGAAGGTGAGTTGATTGTGATGGTAGCGGCGATGAATCGGGTCCTCAGAGAAGTAGGAGAGGGTGTCGTGCATCCACCCCATGTCCCACTTCATGCCGAAGCCCAACCCGCCGACGTAGGTTGGCCGCGAGACCATGGGCCACGCCGTCGATTCTTCCGCGATGGTCTGGATGCCCGGATACTCCTTGTAAGCCTCAGTGTTGAATTGGCGCAGAAAATCGATGGCTTCCAGATTTTCGCGCCCGCCGAACTTGTTGGGAATCCACTCGCCGGCCTTGCGTGAATAGTCGAGGTAGAGCATGGAAGCAACCGCATCCACGCGCAGGCCATCGATGTGATACTTATCCAGCCAGAACAATCCGCTGGCCATCAGGAAACTGCGGACCTCGTTGCGGCCATAGTTGAAGATGAAAGTTTTCCAGTCGGGATGGAAACCCTTGCGCGCGTCGGCGTGTTCGAAAAGATGTGTACCGTCGAAATACGCCAGCCCGTGCGCGTCGGTAGGGAAGTGCGACGGCACCCAGTCCAGAATGACTCCAATGCCGTTCTGGTGCAAATAATCCACCAGGTACATGAAATCCTGGGGCGTGCCGTAGCGCGAAGTGGGCGCGAAATATCCCGTGGTCTGATAGCCCCATGAACCGTAGAAAGGATGCTCCATGATGGGCATCAATTCCACGTGGGTAAAGTTCATTCGTTTGACGTATTCCGCCAGACGGGGCGCGGTTTCACGGTAGGTCAGCGGCCGGTCGCCCTCTTCCGGCACTCGCATCCAGGAACCGAGGTGGACTTCATAAACGGAAATTGGGGCTTGCAGCGAATCGCGCTGGGGCCGACTTTCCATCCACGCCTTGTCGGCCCAGTGGTATTCAAGGTCCCACACGACTGAGGCCGTGCGCGGCGGCTTTTCGTGAAGCCTGCCGAACGGGTCGGCCTTCTCGGCCACGTATCCCTGATTGTGGGAGACGATGTGGTACTTGTACAGCGAGCCTCTGCCGATGCCGGGCACAAAGCCTTCCCAGATGCCGGAACTCCCGCGTGAATGGAGTGCGTGGGATTGTGGGTCCCAGCCATTGAAATCGCCGACCACTGAAACCGAGCTGGCGTTGGGCGCCCAAACGCCGAAGGATGTTCCGGGTTTTCCCCCGACGGTCGTGAGGTGCGCGCCCAGCTTGTTGTAAATCCGGTAGTGGGTGCCTTCGTTGAAGAGATGGAAATCCTGCTCGGTCAGCAGGCTGGCATCGCTGCGCGGGGGCGGCGCTAACGTCGGTGTGGTTTCTTTGCTCATCACCAGGTAATGCCTCCTTAGTGTACCGGAGTTTCAGCGATATCGCGCTAGCCGAGATAAGCCTGCTAGACTTCTAGCTTCGATTTGGAAATTTCACGCTCATGCCCGTTCTGCGCGTTGTAGTTCTGTGGCACCAGCATCAGCCGTTTTACAAGGACCTGGTCACGGGCGAGTACCGGCTGCCCTGGGTCCGGCTGCATGCGCTCAAAGACTACTACGGCATGGTCAAACTGTTGGATGAGTTCCCCAACGTTCACCAGACTTTCAATCTCGTCCCGTCATTGATCACGCAAATACAAGACTATGTGAACGGAGCGGCGCGAGACCCGTTCCTGGAAGTTGCGTCCAAACCCGCAAAGGACCTGACTCCGAGCGAGCGTCGTTTCGGGTTGCAATATCTTTTCCAGGCCAATCTGCAAAATCTGATTGGACGATATCCGCGATACCAGGAGTTGTGGGACCACTTTCGCAGCGTGGGCGGCACGCCTGAAGCCGCCGAGAAATATTTCTCGCCGCAAGACGTTACCGACCTGCAGGTGCTTTCGCAAATCGTCTGGTTCGATGAATTTTTCTTGGACGATCCCAATATCGCGGGACTCATTCAGAAGGGTCGTGGTTACTCCCTTGAAGACCAGCGCTTCGTGATGGCCCGGGAGCGGGAACTGCTGGCCAAGGTTTTGCCCGCCCATGCCGAAGCGGCGCTGCGCGGGCGAATCGAGATCTCGACCTCTGCGTTCTATCACCCCATTATGCCCTTGCTTTGCGATACCAACACGGGCGCGATGTCGAGCCCGGGCCTGCCTTTGCCTCAGAATCGTTTTCGCCATCCTGAGGATGCGCGGGAGCAACTACAACGTGGGCTGAATTTGCACCAGCAGGTCTTCGGTATTCGTCCGCAGGGCGTTTGGCCATCTGAGGGCAGTGTCTCGGAAGAAGTCCTGGGCATTGCCCAGGGCCTGGGAGTGAAATGGATGGCGACCGACGAAGAAGTGTTAGGTCGCAGCCTGGGAGTTTCCTTCGGACGCGACGGTCATGGCCACCTGCCGAGTGAGCTTGCCGGGAAGCTTTACACCATTCACCACTTTGAGAATGACC
>CATPBJ010000026.1 GCA_955652395.1 uncultured Terriglobales bacterium
AAGGCGTGGGGGTTCAAATCCCCCCTTCCGCACCATGTGTTTTTCCCGGAAGGGATATTTTTTATTTACTGAGACAGGGGCGGCATGATTATCCTGATTACGATTATTCACGTGATAGTTTGTTTTTTTCTGATCATCGTGGTGCTGCTGCAGAGTGGCAAGAGCGGCGATATTGCGGCCGCGTTCGGCGGGATGGGAAGCCAGACAGCGTTTGGCCCACGAGGGGCCGCGACCGCCCTCTCCAAGGCGACTACCTGGTCAACCGTCATCTTTATGATCACCTCCATCACCCTCTCGGTGATGGCCTCGCGCGGAGGCAGTAGGACAAACTCCGTTCTGCAGGGACTCAATCCGTCACAGACCAAGACGCAGCCGGCTGCGCCCGCACCCGCACCCGCTCCAGCGCCGCAGAAGTAGTCGTTGGTCGTTCGCCCTTATTGGCGGCTGCTTGCTGACGACTATCAAGCAACGACCACCGACGGACCAACCAGCATGATTCACGAAATCCTTCCCGTTGGGCCGCTGCAGTGCAATTGCTCCGTTGTCGGTGATGAGATCACTTGCGAAGCCATGGTGATTGATCCCGGCGATGATATCGAAGATGTTCTCGCCCTCATTCAAAAGCACAATCTTAAGGTAAAGCAGATCGTCATCACTCATGCACACATCGATCATGTGGGCGGAGCCATGAAATTGCGGGCTGTCACCGGCGCGCCAATCCTGCTCAACCAGAACGACCATGCCCTGCTGAAAATGCTGGATGTGCAGGCAGCATGGATCGGAGTGGAAGATCCCGGCAAGGTTGAGATCGACCGGAGCATCGGACAAGGCGACACCGTCGGGGCGGGCCCGCTGACCGCGAACGTAATCCATACTCCGGGACACACCGAGGGCAGCGTTTGCCTCTACTTTCCCGCGGAAAAAAAGCTGATTGCCGGAGACACACTGTTTGCGGGAAGCATTGGCCGCACCGACCTGCCCGGTGGGTCGACGCAGAAGATCATTGACTCTCTGCATGAGAAAGTGTTGGCGCTCCCGGATGAAACCCTGGTCGTGCCCGGCCATGGTCCGTTGACCACCATTGGGGAAGAGCGCGCGAGCAATCCGTTTCTGATGAAGAGGTAAGGAGGAAGTATCGCCCCATTTCTCGCACAAACTTGGAGAAATGGGGCATTCCGTCAGCGTTGTGATGATGCTATTTCTTGTCCGGGGCCTTATCGGCGTTCTTCGTTTGGATTGAGAGCAGTTCCACCTCAAAAATCAGAGTGGAGTCAGGACCAATTTCAGGGGCGGGAGAGCGCTCGCCATAGGCAAGATCCGAGGGTACGAAGAGTTGCCACTTCGATCCCACCGGCATAAGTTGAAGAGCCTCGGTCCACCCCTTGATCACTCCCGTCACCGGGAATGTTGCCGGTTCGCCGCGCTTGTAGGAGCTGTCGAATTCCGTACCGTTGATCACCGTGCCCCGGTAGTTACAGACAACCGAGTCGCTGGCGGTCGGCTTCGGTCCGGTGCCCGGGGTCAGAATCTTGTATTGCAGACCACTGGGCAGGGTGACCACGCCGTCTTTATTCTTGTTGGCGGCGAGAAACGCTTCCCCTTCCTTCTTGTCTGCCTCCCCGGCCTGCTGCATCTGCTCTTGCTGTTTCTTGCGCATTTCGTTCTGGACTTCCGTGAGCGTGGCCCGCGCCTGGTCCTCCGTCAGCGCGGTCTTGCCGCCGGCCAGCGCGTCTTTCAATCCGCGCGCCAGAATGCTCGGGTCCACAGCCACGGACTGCTTCCGCAGGCTCGTTCCCAGGTTCATCCCGAGGGCATAGCTGAACTTATCCTCTTGCGTTGTGAGGGGTGGGGTAGCCGGGCTTTTTGCGCCAGGGGCTCGTCGGGTCTTGGCTGCAGGAGCCGCTTGAGGTTTTGCTGCCGGAGTCTGCTGGCCCGGGGAATAGGTATTCCCCGCCAACATGATCCCAACGGCGAATATGTTCACCGCGGAAGCGAAAGATTTGTGCATGTGGCTATTGTCCCATTGGTCGGGAGGACTCGGCAAACTGACCCATACGCAAAGGAGTTCCGTCTTCCGCCAAGGTTGTTTGGAACCGGCATTGTTTGCCCTTGTTCGGTTGGTTTCCGCGAAACGAGCTTCCACTGGTAGTTCTCGAATGTCAGTTCACAGTCTCAGTTAGCATAGAGTCAGAACAATTCGGCGTCGACTAACCCTTATTCAGGAGCTGAAATATTCGCCGTGCGCCTTCGCGAAATTCGCTGGGTTGAGTCAGCAGGCTAACGATCAGGTATCCGTCGTTGGGGAAATCGTAGAAGTGACCGGGGTGGACCAGCACCGAAGCTTGGTGAAGCAGATCAATCGCCAGATCCTCGTCGGATCGGGTTACGGGCACGCGCAACACGGCATACCATCCTCCCTCAACCTGCAGGCGCTGCGATGCCCTCTGCTGGGTTAGTTGGTGGTCGAGTTCGGCGAGATTCATGCGGACGCGGTCGAGGAGTAAGCGCTGCATATTCTTCCTCTGCTCCAACAGCGTTCCTGCGGCCAGCTGGATGGGGGCATTCATCGACAGATAGGTGTCGGCGATTACTTCCAAACGGTCCATGGCCGCGTGTACCGCCGGGGCCGGGCCACCAACGGCGATCCAGGCCAGCTTCATCTGCGGCAGGCCGGAGATTTTCGAGACGCCGCTCAGGGTGAAGGTCAGCACATCCTGGTGGAGCACGAAGCTTGGTCTCGGAGCGCCGTCGAGTGAGTAGTCCAGAAACACTTCGTCCACAATCAGGGCGAGCCCGTGCTCGCGGCAGAAGGAATTCAACAGAGTCCGCTCGTTGGCGCTTACGAAGGAGCCGGTAGGATTGTTGGGGTGTACCACAACCACTGCACGCGTTCGAGGGTTCACCGCCCGGGGCAGTGAGGGGAAATCAATCTGCCAGCCATGATCGTAGAGCAACGGGTAGGGCCTCAGGCTCACATCCTGTAGGTCAGCGAGAAACTCAAACAAAGGATAGCTCGGCTTGGGAACCAGCACTTCATCATCGGGATTGCACAGTAAGCGAAAAACGTAAGAGTAACCCTCGCTGGTGCTGGTGGTCAGAATGAGCGTTTCTGGGTCAATCTCGAATTCGCGGTGTAGCTCGCGGTAGTAAGCGGCGACTGCTTTACGGGCGCTGGCCAAGCCCTTGGGCTGAGGGTCGTAGTCCATCGCATCCCGATTGGATAGAGAGTTCAGGATGGTCTCAGCGTCATAGGGCAAGCCGGCCCGAGTGGGATTTGAGATACTCAGGTCGAGTACTTCCCTGCCCGCGGCTGAAACTTCTCGTTGGGCCTCGGTAATGCGGTTGGGAGTGAGTTTCCAATCGGTGCGGCGGGAAAACATAAGGGACCATGATACGCGGAGCGTGAAAATGTACGCGCGCGGACGTTGCGTTGATAGAATCGGGCCATGGCGACAAACAATTCACGACTCACCACGCCGATGGTCCGGGAGCACGGCAAGCTGCGTCCTGCCACTTGGGACGAGGCGTTGGAACGCGCCGCCGAGGGCTTTCGCGATGCCGTGCAGAAGCATGGTCCGCAGAGCTTTGGCCTTTTCAGTTGCTCGAAAACGACCAACGAGATGAACTTTCTGGCACAGAAGTTCGCGCGGGTGGTGGTCGGCAGTAACAATATCGACAGCTGCAACCGGACTTGACATGCCCCCAGCGTCGTCGGTCTGGCGACGGTATTCGGGATGGGCGGCGGCACCAGCTCGTATCGCGAGATAGAGGACACGGACCTGATCGTCCTCTGGGGATCGAATGCCCGGGAGACGCATCCCATCTTCTTCCATCACGTGCTCAAGGGAGTACACAACGGTGCCAAGCTTTTCGTCATTGACCCGCGCCGGACGAGTTCCGCGCAATGGACTGAAAAATGGCTGGGGCTGCATGTCGGGACGGACATCGCTTTGGCCAACGCCATGGCGCGGGAGATTCTTGCCTCAGGTCTGGAAAATCGCAGCTTTATTGAGAACGCGACCAGTGGTTTTGACGAATTCGCTCAACACGTGCAAAGATACACCCTCGAGTATGCCGAGAACATTTGCGGCGTTCCCTCGGGGCTGATCCGCGAACTGGCGCACGCTTATGCGCGGTCCGATCGCGCGCAGATTTGCTGGACTTTGGGCATCACCGAACACCACAACGCAGTGGATAACGTGTTGGCGCTGATCAACCTTGGCCTGCTGACCGGTCACGTGGGACGGTACGGGTCCGGGTTAAATCCGCTGCGCGGACAAAATAATGTTCAGGGCGGCGGTGACATGGGCGCTCTGCCCGACCGCTTGCCGGGTTTCCAGCACGTGGAAAACGACGAGCTGCGTACCAAATTCGAGAAAGCCTGGGGAGTGAAGATCCCACCCCAGCGGGGCTGGCATCTGAGCGGAATGTTTGACGCCATGGAACGTGGGGAGCTTAAGGCTCTGTATGTGATCGGCGAGAATCCGGCCAACTCGGAAGCCGATGCGCACCGCACGATAAAGCTGCTGCAGGGTCTCGACATTCTGGTGGTGCAGGATATGTTGATGTCGAAGACGGCGGAGATGGCGGACGTAGTTTTCCCGGCGGCTGCCGGGTGGTGTGAAACCGAGGGCACCGTGACTAACAGCGAACGCCGCGTGCAGCGGGTGCGCCGGGCGCTGGCGCCTCCGGCCGGCGTGCGGGACGACATAGAAGTCCTTTGCGATCTGGCCCGAGGCATGGGCCGCGACCTGGGCCAGCCGACTTCCGAAGAAATCTGGAACGAGTTGCGCAGTCTTAGCCCGGTTCATGCCGGAATGAGTTATGGGCGTTTGGAAGAGATGCATGGCTTGCAATGGCCCTGTTACGACCAGAGCCATCCGGGTGAGCAATACCTGCATGGACGTCTGTGGGCGCGGCCGGTGATCGGGCCCCTGGCGCCATTTAGTTGTGTAGAACAAGAGCCGCCAGTTGACACGCTGGACGGCGAGTTCCCGATTCGTCTGACTACCGGACGGCGGCTTGATTCCTACAACACCGGTGTGCAGACTTCACGCTACGCTTCACCTTTGCGCCACGGCGAGACACTCGATCTCTCTCCGGAGGATGGCAAGAAATACGGCCTCGAGGAAGGGGAAATCGCTCGGGTGGTATCGCGTCGTGGGTCGGTGGTGGCTCCGGTACGGTTCGATTCGGGCTTGCGTCCCGGGCTTGCCTTTATGACGTTGCACTTCCCCGATCAGGTCGCAACTAACGAGTTGACCATCGATGCGGTAGATCCGAAGTCGGGGACCTCGGAGTTCAAAGCTACCGCGGTACGCATTGAGAAGGCGGGGATAACGGAGCCGGTCCCGGCAGCGGTTTAGGAACATCGAGCCCGAATCATGGATCTGCATTTCACTGGAGCTACCCCAGCGGCGGAAGAAAAGGCGGCAGTCGACGGCGTGCCTCTTGCTGCTATCGGCGTAAGACGCCGTTACTTGCTGCCTTTTCTGCATGCGATTCAAGATCGTGTTGGCTGGATCAGCCCAGGGGCTTTGAACTATGTCAGCCGGGTGCTGGACGTCCCTCCGGCTGAAGCTTTCGGTGTCGCGGACTTTTACGGACTTTTTTCCACCCAGCAGCAGCCCCCGGCTGTCGCTCACGTCTGTGATGACATCGCCTGCAAGGCCAAAGGCGCGGACAGGCTTCGCGCCGAGTTGCAGAAAGCGCAAGGGCCCGAGGGATCCAGCAAGGACGGCAAGAGCACGTGGCGCCGCACCCCCTGCCTTGGATTGTGTGAGCGCGCGCCGGCTGCCCTGGTAAGAGTTGCGGGAGAGCGGCACTCCGAGCAGGCCTTGGCACCGGCGAGCGCGAGCGATATTAGAGCCGCCTTGCAGGGCACACAGTTTACTCCGCCTACTTTGCGGGCTTCCGTTCCGCAGATGGGCCAGGCAGGTCTGACCCTGCTGCGCCGTGTGGGACAGGTCAACCCAGAGAGCCTCGCCGAATATCGTGCTTCTGGTGGCTCTTTGGCTCTGCGGCGTGCTTTCGAAATGGGCCCGGCCGCGGTAGTTCGCGAGATGATCGAGTCGAAGCTGGCCGGGCGTGGCGGAGCTGCTTTCCCTTGCGGCCAGAAGTGGAACTCAATGCTCAGCGCTGCTTTGCCGCGATATTTAATCTGCAACGCGGATGAGTCCGAGCCCGGCACTTTCAAAGACCGCGTGCTGATGGAAGGCGACCCGTATGCCTTGATCGAGTCCATGATCATTGCCGGTTTCGCTACCGGATGCGAGCAGGGGTACCTGTACATTCGCGGCGAGTATCCGCTGGCCCGGCGCCGTCTCGAACACGCCATTCGCGAGTGCCGGACGCAGTTTTTCCTGGGCAACAATATCCTGGGCTCTGGGACGCGCTTTGACATCGAGCTGCACGTCGGGGCGGGGGCCTACATCTGTGGCGAAGAAACGGCGCTGATGAACTCCATCGAAGGTAAGCGCGGGGAACCGCGGAACAAGCCTCCGCTTCCCACTCAGGTCGGATTGTTCGGCAAGCCCACGATTATCCAAAATGTAGAGACGCTGTTGAATGTTCTGCCTATCGTTACGGAGGGTGGAAAGGCCTTCGCTGCGATCGGCACCGAGCCGTCTACCGGAACCAAACTCTTCTGCCTCTCCGGCCATGTGGAGAAGCCCGGCGTGTATGAAGTGCCTTTCGGCGCCACCCTGCGACAGTTGCTTGATTTGGCCGGCGGCATCGCAGGCAGTGGAAAGTTGCAGGCCGTTCTGATTGGCGGAGCGGCGGGCGCGTTTCTGGGGCCGCAGGATCTCGATACTCCAATGACTTTTGAGGGCACGCGGGCTGCCGGTGCGGCGCTGGGCTCGGCGGTCATCATGCCGTTCGATGACACCGTCGCTCTGCGAGAGATCCTGATTCGCATCGCTTCGTTTTTTCGCGACGAGTCGTGCGGACAATGTGTTCCCTGCCGGATCGGCACGGTTCGCCAGGAGGAGATTCTGCAACGGCTGGCCGCGGGCAAGCCGTTGCTGTCACACGCGACCGAACTTGTGATGTTGAACGAAGTTGGCCAGGCGATGCGCGACGCTTCCATCTGCGGGCTTGGGCAGACGGCATCGAGCGCGATTGAATCGGCGCTGGCCCGGTTCCCTGTTTTCCCCGGCGAGCCATCGGAGGCCAACCGATGAACGTGCAAAATGCGCCCGACCCGAAAATTCCCGTGCCTCGCGGCCCACTGCCCATACTGCCAGCGCAGCGTCCGGCGAGCATGGTCGAGATCACGATGGATGGCAAATCCGTCTCCGTTCCGCAAGGTTCTACGCTGCTGGAAGCGGCACGCAGCATCGGCATCGACACGCCCACGCTCTGCTTCCTCCAAAACCTCACCCCGGTGAACGTTTGTCGCCTCTGCGTGGTGGAAGTCGAGGGATCACGCGCACTGGTTCCGGCGTGCTCGCGGCAGGCTGAGCCGGGCATGGTGGTTCAGACGCATTCTGAACGTGTGCGTCTGAGCCGGCGGCTGGTGCTGGAAATGCTGGTTTCCTCAGTGGACATTTCCACCGCGCCACAGTTTCAAAAATATATGCGACGCTTTGGTGCCAGGCCTGAGCGATTCGGGGAAGCAGCGCCGCCCGCGGCAACGGATGAGCGCGACACTGCGGAGCCGGGGCATCATCACCCGCCGGAAGCCGGCGCCGCGACGGTCGCGCAGCCGGTTAAGATCGACAATGAACTCTACGTGCGTGACTATGGGAAGTGCATCCTGTGCTACAAGTGCGTGGAGGCCTGCGGGGTGGACGCGCAAAACACCTTTGCCATCGCGGTCGCGGGACGCGGTTTCGGGGCTCGCATCTCGACCGAATACAACACGCCGTTGACCGATTCGGCGTGCGTCTACTGCGGCAATTGCATTGGGGTGTGTCCCACGGGCGCGCTCATGTTCCGCCGCGAGTACGAAATGCGCCAGGCCGGCACATGGGATGAATCCAGACAGACGCGCACCGATACCATTTGTCCCTATTGCGGCGTGGGGTGCACTCTCACGGTGCACGTGCAGGAAGAAAGGATTGTCAAGGTGACCTCGCCGCTCGATCAGGAGATCACCCAAGGACATCTCTGCATCAAAGGTCGCTTCGGTTGGGAGTGGGTCAATCAGAAGAAGTAACTCCTAGCCGCATCTCCTGCCGGAGCACAGCCAAGTATGCCCAACACCACGTTCGTCAGCCTCGAAGGGATATAATCACCTGTTTCGTCTCTATGGAAAAAGCCACGCAGTACCAACTTCGACTGGCTGAGCGCATGTCGCGGCTCGGCACTGAGACCGCTTTTGAGGTTCTGAACAAGGCGCGTGACCTAGAGCATCAGGGCAAGAAGATCATTCATCTGGAAATTGGCGAACCCGACTTCGACACGCCAGCTAATGTGGTCGAGGCTGGAATCGATGCGCTGCGTGGCGGATGGACTCATTACGGGCCTTCGGCCGGGCTGCTGGAGTTACGGCAGGCCATCGCCGAAGACGTAAGCCGTTCCCGTGGAGTGAAAGTCACGAGTGATGAGGTGGTCGTGGTTCCGGGCGGCAAGCCGATTATTTTTTTTACTCTGCTGGCTTTGGCCGACGCCGGAGATGAAATTATATTCCCTAATCCAGGTTTCCCCATTTACGAGTCGATGATCGACTACGTTGGGGCGCGGGCGGTGCCCATCCGCCTGCGGGAGGAGAAAGACTTCAGTTTTGATGTAGACGAACTGGCCTCGTTGATCAGCGATCGCACCCGGCTCATCATTCTGAATTCGCCGCAGAATCCCACCGGCGGTGTGCTGAGCGAACAGGATATCCGCGACATTGCCGATGTTATCGGCGATCGCAATATCATGGTGCTATCAGACGAGATTTACTCCCGGTTGGTGTTCGCGGGCGAACACCATTCGATCATGTCGGTACCAGGTTTTCCGGAACGCACAATTCTGTTGGACGGGTTTTCCAAGACGTACGCCATGACCGGGTGGCGCCTGGGTTATGGAGTCATGCGGGCAGACCTGGCCAACCTCGTCGCGCGGCTGATGACGAATTCGAACTCTTGTACCGCGAGCTTTACCCAGATCGCCGGCGTGGAGGCCATTCGCGGGGATCAGACCTCGGTGGACCGGATGCGGGCGGAGTTTCAGCGGCGGGCCGAAGCCTTTGTGGCGGGGCTGAACCGAATCAAGGGCTTCTCCTGTCGCATGCCAAAAGGGGCTTTCTACGCGTTCCCCAATATCACGAACACGGGATGGGAATCGAAAAAGCTGTCGGAGCTCCTACTGGAGCAGGCCGGAGTGGCTTGTCTTTCAGGATCTTCTTTCGGAGATTTTGGAGAAGGCTATTTGCGCTTCAGCGTGGCCAATTCGCTGGAAAACCTGAACCAGGCACTGCTGCAGATCGACGATTGGACGAAAAGAAATCTGTAGCTCTCTTCTCTTGCCGCCACACCTACTTCTTGAACAGATTCTCAAAAGCCTGGCGCGCGTCATTAGGACGCAGCGCGGCGGGTGTGGAAGTCTCCTTCTCCACCATCACGCGCATGGAATAAAACGCGCATTCGTTGCGTTGGTCCTTGCGCGGGATTCGTTCCCGAATGGGTTGAGTGCACTCGAACCGGCTTGAGGGATCGAAGTAGGTACACTGCTTGCAGGAGTGCAGCTCGAAGCCGCACTTGGGGCACTGCCCGACGGGGTCACTCAGCGACTGCAACAGCGACCCGCACTGCGAACAGCGGGACACGGCGCGTGTGCCCGGCATCTGAATCGGACGGGGACCAAACGTGTCTTTCTTGACCGGCTTCTCCGTCGACTCCTTCTTACGGGTTTCTTCGCTGCGATCCTGGTAACCGTGTTGCCGGTACTTCAAGGCGCTTCCTCCGTACTGGTGCGGGAACATTGTCTCGCTTCGGCGCACCGCCGACAAGTGGTGGGAAGGCGAATTGTATTTCCCAACAGTGGGTGCTACGATCTGATTAGTTATTGCTTGGAGGTGTGATCATGTCAGACGACAACAATAGCTTCCTCTGGTTTCTCGCAGGACTGGGTGTAGGCGCGGCGGTGGGAGTGTTGTACGCGCCGCGTTCTGGTAGCGAGATGCGCGAAACCTTACGTTCCAAGGCGGGTGAGGGCCGCGATTTCGTATCCGAGCGTGCCCGCAAGGCCCGTGAGCAAGCTTCCGATCTGGTCGACCGTGGACGCGAAGTTGCCAAGCAGCAAAAAGAGCAGTTTAAGTCAGCTTATGAAGCCGGGCGCCAGGCCTATCACGAGGCCACCGCGGCCGATGGTGGCGCATCGAAAAATCTGTAATTTTGCGCCTCTCCGCAGCGCTGGGTAGAGCGGCGCAGTAACGCGGAAAATTCTATGGACTATCTACCGATTTTTGTCGGTATAACGGCGGCAGCGGTCGTCATCCAAGCAGGCATCCTGGTCGGTCTTTTTGTGGCCGTGCGCAAGAGCGCTTCTCGCATGGAAGCTCTCGCCACCGAAGTGAAGACTAAGGTCATGCCCACGGTCGATACCGCACAGTCCATGCTGGTGGAGTGGCGGCCGAAGATTGACACCATCGCCAGCAACGTCAGTGAAACCACCACCGTGGTGCGCGGCCAGGTCGAGCGTTTGGATGCGACCGTCACAGATATTGTGGACCGCACCCGGCTGCAAGTGATTCGCGCCGACGAGTTGCTCAATCGCACCATGGACCGAATCGAGGAGACCAGTGACGCGGTCCACCGCACCGTCATCTCGCCGGTTCGCCAGCTCTCCGGCCTCGTCCAGGGTCTGACTGCGGGCTTGGAATTCTTGCTGGGTGGTGGAAAGCGTCGCCGGGGACACGACGTTTCCGTTCCCCAGGACGAAATGTTTATCTAGTATTTCCGCTTAAGAAAACCGGTTTTCAGTCATCCCGGTTCTTAGTGTTAGGCGATCCATCCTCCACCCACCACAACATCGTCAGCGTAGAATACGGCCGCCTGCCCGGGCGTGACGGCTCGCTGGGGCTGGTCGAATGAAACCAGAATCTCGTCGTCGCCGGACTTCTCAATCAACGCTGCCGCACCCTCGTGGCGATGGCGGATCTTTGCCGTGACTCGCATCGGCTCCCGCAGGTCTTCGACAGAGATGAGATTCGTGCGGCGCACACGCAGCGTGCAGGTGTAGAGTTCTTCCTGATGGCCGACCACCACCTGGCGAGTGTCTCCCTTGATCTGAATTACGTAAAGCGGCGAACCGGTGGCCACGCCCAGCCCCTTGCGCTGGCCCACCGTGAAGTTGTGGATGCCGCCATGGTCGCCCACGATTTCGCCGTTGCTGGTGACCAGTTCGCCGGACGTGTCGGGCAGTGCTGCGCCCTGTTCCGCGAGGTAGGCGTCCAGAAACTTCTTGTAATCGCCGCCGGGCACAAAGCAGATTTCCTGGGAGTCCGGCTTCTGGGCGAGAGCCAGTCCGTGGTGCTTGGCCAGCTGGCGGACCTCAGGTTTCATCATCCCACCCAAAGGAAACAAAGTGCGGCTGAGCTGCGCCTGGGTCAATCCAAACAGGAAGTAGGTCTGGTCCTTGGAACGGTCGGAGGGACGCTTGAGCAGCCAGCGGCCAAGCGGTTCGTCAAACTCCACCCGAGCATAGTGGCCGGTAGCCAGGGCGTCGGCGCCAATCTGCTGGGCTACAATCAGTAGCTGATCAAACTTCAAGTGATTGTTGCATAAACTACAGGGGATGGGGGTGCGTCCCGAAAGGTACTGCTCAACGAACGGCCGCACCACATCGCGCTCGAAACGCTCCTCGTGATTGACCACGTAGTACGGGATGCCGATGGTCTCGGCGACGCGGCGTGCGTCGTAGACGTCATCCAGGGAGCAGCAGCGTCCCTGCACCGACTCGGGCATGCCCTCGTGGCCAGCCAGTCGGCGCTGGTTCCAGAGCTGCATGGTGAGGCCAACGACGCTGTGCCCTTCGGCACACAGCATGGCCGCGACGGTCGCAGAGTCAACTCCTCCCGACATGGCGACGGCGATGGTTCTTGGACTGGGCATTCGCGCTTTCGTCGCGTCGTTAGTCCGTGACCCACAGCGGCAAAGCCGCTTGAGCACATTCTGTCAACAGGTCTTGATCCCGCTGAGAGAAAGCATTGGCGTGCTCACTCTCAACATCAATTGTACCGATTACCCTCCCATCTTGGGAGGGAAGGACCGGAATGATGATTTCCGACCGTGTACTGCCAAATGCTGTCAGATAGCGCACATCAATGCTCACGTCGTTGACCATTACCGGCAACCTTTGCCTGATTGCGGCCGAGGTCAACCCTTGAGTGGCGGGGAAAGTAGGATAGGCCGGCGCCCCGGGCCCGCTCCAGGCGAGGATGGAAACCAGTTCAGGCCTACGTCATAGACTCCAACCCACCGGTAGTCGCCCAGATTCTTGATGCCGGCTGCAATCCGCTTCGCCCTCTGCTGGCGGCTTCCGTTACCCAGGGCGGCGGCACGAATCTCATCGAGAAACAAATCCATGATGGTAAATGGGCGACAACTCTCGCAACCTCGCTACGGTTGGTGGAATCAGACGAAGGGCGAATTCGATGTCCTGGGGCGTGTTTTGCTTGCCCAGGCTGAAACGAAGGCTGCCTCGCGCCCGCTCCGGCGGCATGCCCATCGCCGTCAGGACATGCGACGGCTCAATCGCTCCGGAAGAGCATGCTGCTCCGGTCGAGACCGCCAAGCCCTTCAGGTCGAGGGCAATCACAAGACTTTCGCCCTCGATGCAATCGAAATAGATGCTGCTGGTGTTCGGTACCCTCGGCGCTCCTTTGCCATTCACGCCTGTGCATTCGACCTCCCTCAGGATGGTTTGCTCCAAGCGATCGCGTAGCTGGGACATTTGCTCAAGCTCGCCGCAAGCCAATGCTTCGCGGGCCAGGTCTGCTGCTTTGCCCAGAGCAACAATGCCGGGAACATTCTCCGTACCTGCCCGGCGCGAACGCTCGTGGCTTCCGCCATGGAGCATCGGGCGCAGACTGGTTCCCTTGCGCACGTACAGCGCTCCCACGCCTTGCGGAGCGTTCATCTTGTGTCCGGAAATGGAAAGCAGGTCGCAGCCGATGCGCTTTACGTCGATCGCAACCTTCCCAGCTGCTTGCACCGCGTCGGTGTGGAAGTAAACATCGGCTTCCGCAGCGACTTTGCCGATCTGTTCGACAGGTTGGAGCACCCCGGTTTCATTGTTGGCCATCATGACGGTGATGAGCCGGGTGTTTGGCCGAAGTGCCCGGCGGACGTCGTCGGGATCTACCAGCCCATGGCCGTCGACCGAAACATAGGTGACTTCGCAACCGGACAATTCCAGATGCTTGCATGAGTTCAGGACCGCGTGATGCTCGACCGTTGAGCTGATGACATGCTGTCCCGGCTTGGTAAGGCCGAAAATTGCCAGGTTATCGGCTTCGGTGCCCCCGCTGGTGAAGACAATCTCAGAGGCTCGGCATCCCAGTAACCCGGCCACGGATTCGCGCGCGCGCTCGACGGCCGCCCGCGTCTCCTGTCCATGATGATGAATGGACGACGCGTTTCCGAAGCGCCTCCCGAAGTAGGCCTGCATGGCCTCAAAGACCGCGGGCAGCACGGAAGTGGTGGCGTTATTGTCGAGATAGACGCGGCGCATAGCTACGAAGCCATTTTACGCCGTATGTGGGAGCGAGGACAGTAAGGAGCTCTTTATCGTTGACCGATGGGTAAGTAGTGTTGAGGATAGGCTGGTCCGACGTAATCCGCGCGGGGGCGGATCAGGCGGTTGTCGTCGAGTTGCTCGATGACGTGGGCGGCCCAGCCGCTGATTCGCGAGACGGCAAATACCGGAGTGAACAAATCTACGTCGATCCCCAGGGTGTGGTAGGTGGAGGCGGAGTAGAAGTCCACGTTGGCGTTGAGCTTCTTTTCGGCTTTCACGAATTCTTCGATCTTGTGCGACATCTCGAACCACTTGCTCTGGCCGCTACTTTTCCCCAGGTCGCTGGACATCTTGCGCAAGTGCGTGGCGCGCGGGTCCTCGGTGTGATAGACGCGATGGCCAAAGCCGGGTACTTTCTTTTTCTGCGCCAGCATGCTCTTGATGTAATCCACCGGATCGGCTTTCGCCTTATCGATCGCTTGCAGGATATGGAACACGGCCTCGTTCGCGCCCCCGTGCAGAGGCCCCTTTAAAGCGCCGATGGCCGCGGTCACGGCTGAATGCATATCGGAAAGCGTGGCCGCCACGACCCGGGCGGCAAACGTCGAAGCGTTGAGTTCGTGATCGGCGTGCAGGATGAGGGCGATATCGAGGGCGCGCTCGGCGGTCTCCGAAGGCTTTGCGCCATTCAGCAGCAGCAGAAAATTGGCTGCATGGGAGAGCGACCGGTTCGGCTCAACTATTTTCTTCCCTTTGCGCACGCGATCATAAGCCGCCACAATCATCGCGATCTGCGAAGTCAGGCGGAAGGCTTTGTGCAGGTTGGCGTCGTGGTCGTTCTTCTTGTCTTCGGGATCATAAAAAGAAAGCGCTGAGACTGCGGTACGCAGCACGTCCATGGGCTGAGTTTCTTTGGGAGCGCCTCGCAGCAGCTCAACGATGGCTGGGTCCAGCTTGCGTTCTTCCGCTAGCTGGCGGCGGAATTCCTTCAGTTCATTCTGCTTGGGCAGGTTGCCATACCACAGCAGATAACAGGTTTCTTCGAAGTTTGAATGGTCGGCAAGTTCGTGAATGTCGATGCCACGGTAGGCTAGGACGCCCTGCTCCCCATCGATGTAGCAGATGCTGGAATTGGTAGCGACCACACCTTCCAGGCCCTTGGGGGCGTGCGTGGCAGTCAAGCTGGACATGTTCCCTCGCTCGTAATTTTGAACCCTCGTTGAGGCTGCACGGGGAAGGAAAATGACGGGTGCTGTCGCAACTAACTTTTATACGCCAAAAGACTTAACTTTCCAAGACAGATTGGGCAATGGGGTGCACGACATACAAGTGAACACTGTGCGGGTTCTTTTTTTGGGCTAATATCCTAGCGTATTTATACGTTAGGAGAGATTCAGAATATCCTTAAGGAGATAGCCCCATGCCAGAATCCCTCAGCGATCTAGAACAACAGCGCAGCGCCATCTTCGAGCAGATGCTGCGACTACCCGACTTTCGTTGTGGATCCATCACCGCCACCCGCGGTACGTGCGGCAAGCCGACTTGCCGTTGCCATCAGCCCAACCACCCGGGGCACGGCCCCAACTATCGCCTGACCCGCAAGGTGAAAGGCAAGACGGTCACCGAAACCTTTGCCACCCCGACCGAACTGCACAAGGCACAACGCGAAGTGGAGGCCTATCACCGCTTTCGTCAACTGGCGCAAGAGTTGCTGGAGATCAACGAGAGGATCTGCCGTGCACGCCCCCTCGAACAGGAGCTAAGCCCCTCGAAAAAAAAACTGCGGAAATCATCCAGCAGGAAGTGGCGCGCGAGGTAGAGCATCTATTAGGGCTGATGTTGCGGGCCGGGACTACGGCCGGCCCGGTGGATTTAGAAGCGGTGGAGATGGCGGTTCGTTGCAGCATGCACCAGGCGGGAGCGGCGATTCTGAGCCAGTTGCTCCAGTTTGACCCTCCCGGTTCCGAACAGCGGCAACTCCCCTGCCGGTGCGGCCACAGCGCCCACTATGTGGAGTTGCGCTCGAAACCGGTGCTGACGGCCGTGGGGAAGGCCGAGTGTGTACGTCCTTACTACCTGTGTGAGCACTGCCATTGCGGTCAGTTTCCGGTGGATGTTGAGATCGACCTAGAGAATACCGAACTCTCGCCCGGCGTGCGCCGCATGTTGGCTGTCGTCGGCCAGGAAGGCCCCTTCCAGCAGGGCCGCCAGCAGATGGAGCTGCTGGCGGGTTTGTCGGTTACTACCAAAGCCGTAGAACGCACGGCCGAAGCCATCGGAGAAGACATCGAAGTTCGTCAACAGCGCGAGCTCCAGCGAGCCATGCAACTGGAGTTGCCGATCCCCATGGGGCCCCGCATTCCCATTCTGTATGTGGAGATGGATGGCACAGGCATTCCGGTGGTACGCAAGGAGAGTGAAGGCCGTGCGGGCAAGCAGGATGGCCAACCCGCGCACACGCGCGAGGCCAAGCTGGGCTGCGTATTCACTCAGACTACAGTCGATGAAGAAGGTTATCCTGTACGAGATGAAGCCTCGACCAGCTATGTGGGTGCGATCGAGAGTTGTGAAGAATTCGGCCGCCGACTGTATGCCGAAGCCTGGCAGCGGGGTTGGGCGCGGGCGGAGAAAAAAGTAGTGTTGGGGGACGGAGCCCAATGGATCTGGAATCAGGCGGACCTGCATTTTTCGGATGCGACCCAGATCGTCGATCTCTATCACGCCCGCGAGCACCTGTGGAGCTTAGCCGCCAAGCTCTACGCCAACGATTCGCCCGCCCAAAAACGTTGGGTTATGGTGAGGAAAGACAAGCTGGACAATGGGGAAATCGAAGCTTTAGTGGCGTCGCTGCGCTCGGTGGTGGCTTCTCATCCCGAAATCGCTGAGGACATCCGGACCGAAGCCACTTACTTCCAAGACAATAAACAACGCATGCGTTATCCCAAGTTTCGCCAGCAGGGATTATTCGTGGGCTCGGGAGTGATTGAAGCCGGGTGTAAAACCGTGCTGGGGAGGCTCAAACGGTCAGGGATGTTCTGGACAGTGCGCGGGGCCAACGCCATCATCGCACTTCGGTGCTGCCAGCTCAGCGGCAAGTTCGAGGACTATTGGGAGGCCAGGCGAGCGTTATCTCACTTTAAAGTCGCGCACCCTGGGCAATGGTGGGCAATGGTGGGGCAATGGTAGTGGGCTGCTTTGAATTTCCACAGCATAAAGCGTACCCCTTCCACGGTTGACCGAGGAAAGGCGTGCGCTATGGATTGCTCAGTTGGCTTCCGTATGTTTTGGAGGGCGCTCGGAATGACGCTCTACCGACATGTTGGCTACGTGGGGTGGTACAGACACAGGGGTGCAGCGCTCTCATCGACACTTCTGGATTGGGGGGGCGAAAGGCAAGTATCGCTTGTTCGTGGCATGCACTATCCCAGACCTAACCGTTGATAGTTTGGAGGAAAAAAACTTCGCCATCAGTAAGCCGTTGTATATCAATGGGGTCTTGTCCCTATAGCCGTATCTTACGCCCCAGCTTCTGCGATTGCAGCAGCAGCAAAGCCAGGAACTATGACTAATCACAGCATTGTGCTGCTCCCCAAAGATCAGGATGGGTCAAGAACTACGAAACTAGCCGACGTTATCAGGGACGGCGGAAAAATACTCATGCCCGGAGCAAAGAGACCGTTTTGGGTTCTATGCGGCTTGTGGAAGTTCTTTGTGCAGTGCTCCTTCGGCACGGACTGCTCGAATAGTAGGCTAAGCCGGTGCCAATCGAGCACGAGCGAGGACGCCCGCGCCTACATTCAATCTGCGCCCCGGGTGAACACACGAAGGTACACTGCCCTTCGCGAAACCTTCGGTCGTGCTCCGGTTCCCGGTTACAATCGGGACATGCGCGGGGGAAAGTTCATTCGGCTGGGCCTTGTCCTGCTGACCCTGGGACTGCCCCTTTCGTCTTTTGCCAACGACCAGCCGACCGGTGCGCCCATCTTGCCTTGTCCTGAAGGCTCGCCTGCAGCGGTCTCCTGCAATCCATCCAAGAAAGAATTGAAAGAAGCCAGCGAAGCCTTCACAAGAGGCCTGAAGCTGCAGCGGGAAAAGCGGCAGGATCAGGCGTTCGACCAGTTCGAGACGGCGGCGCGGCTGGCTCCCAAAGATGTGGGCTACGTGACGGTGCGTGAACTGACCCGCCAGCAGCTGGTCTTCGATCATCTGGAGCGGGGCAACGCGGAAATGCGTGACGGCCGCCAGATCGAGGCGCTGGCCGAGTTCCGCACCGCTCTGCATCTGGATCCGCAGAATGAATTTGCCCAGCAACGTTTGACGGACGCGCTGGGAGAATGGGCTCCGAGAACTGCAGCCCCACCGCAGGTGGTGGCGGCCGCCGACCAGATCCGAGTGGCGCCGAGCGAGGCCGAGGCTGATTTTCACTACCGCGGCGATGGCCGCGGACTGCTTGCCCAGGTGGCTTCGGCGTTCGGTGTGACTGCCACATTCGACGAATCCGTGGTCTCGCGCCAGATTCGTTTCGACCTTGGTCGCGCGGACTTTTACGCCGCCATGGCTGCCGCCTGCCAGATGACCCACACCTTCTGGACGCCGTTGGACAGCAAGCAGATTCTGCTGGCAGCGGAGTTGCCGGACAACCACCGGCAGTTCGATCGCATGGCGCTGCGCACTTTCTATCTGCCCGGCGCAAGCTCTCCGCAGGAGCTGAATGACATCACCAATGTGTTACGCAATCTTTTTGAGATCCGGCTGGTGACTCCACAGCCGGGCACCAGCACGATTGTGGTCCGGGCGCAGCGAAATGTTCTGGACGCGGCGACCCGACTGCTCGAAGGGCTGGGAAACTCCCGTCCGCAGGTCATGCTCGATGTGCATGTCTACGAGATTACCAACAGCCTGACCCGTAATATGGGACTGCAGATTCCCAACAACTTTCAGTTGTTCAACATTCCGGCAGGCGCGCTGGCGGCGCTGGCCGGACAAAACATCCAGGATCTGATTAATCAGCTCATCTCCAGCGGCGGCATTAATCAGGCCAGCTCGCAAGCCCTTTCGGGACTTCTGGCCCAACTCTCGGGACAGCAGAGTTCGATCTTCAGCCAGCCACTGGCCACGTTCGGCGGTGGCCTGACGCTAAGCGGGCTGAGCCTGGGAACGGCGGGGGCGCAATTGTCGCTGAACGAGAGCACGGTGAAAACTCTGGAGCATGCCACCCTGCGAGTTGCCCAGGGCAGTGATGCGACGTTTCGTGTGGGCACGAAATTCCCGATTCTTAACGCCAGTTTCGCGCCTGTCTTCAATACTCCGGCAATTGCATCGGTCATCCAGAACAACTCGTTTCAAAGCCCGTTTCCATCATTCAATTACGAAGACATTGGATTGAGCATCAAGGCCAAGCCCCTAGTAAACGGAAACTCTGATGTCAGCCTGGACCTGGAATTGCAGTTTCGCGCTTTGAAGGCGCAGTCATTCAACGGAGTCCCTGTGATTTCGAACCGGGAGTACAAAGGCAGTATCAACCTGATGGACGGAGAGCCAGCGGTGGTGGCCGGATCTGTTTCGAACTCCGAGCTGCGCAGCTTGAATGGAATTCCAGGACTGGGATCCGTACCGGCTCTGAACCAGGTCATGACCAGCAACCGCAAGCAATCGGACGAAGACGAATTGCTGATCGTGATCACGCCGCGGGTAGTCAGCCACGAGCAGAAACAGAACGCAGAAGTCTGGATGCAAAAGTAATAATGGATGTCATCCGGAGCGAAGGACCTATGTATTTGCGCTGGCGGCGAAAATGCATAGGTCCTTCGGGCGCAGTTCCTTGTAAACGAAGGAACTGCTTCCCTAGGATGACAAGGTGTTTTTAGTTCGCTTCCTTGGCGGCAAACTCGGTTAGACCTTTCAGTACTTCGTAAGGCAGTCCGCCTACATTGCTGATCTTTCTCCCGTTCACGAACAGGGTTGGCGTTCCGGTGACTTCAAGCGCCGTGCCTAATGCGACGGAGTGCTGGACCCGTGCGACGGTTTCGGGTTTGGCGGCGCAGGCGGCGGTGTCCGGCCCTTTGGCGCCGGACTGTTCGGAGAGGGCGGTCAGTTTTTCATCCGCGTTGGCTGCGGTGACGTCTTTTTGTGCGTCGTAGACGGCGGCAACATATTTCCAGAACGCGTCGGGGGAAGTGCGTCCAATGCAATCGCCGTAGTAGGCCGCTTTGGCGGCCCAGTCGTGCCCAGGCAGCGGGAAATTCTGGAATACCAGGCGGACGTTTTTCTCCTCCGACATGAGCTTCTCGAGGGTGGGCTGGGCCTCCTTGCAATGCGGGCATTGCAAGTCACTGAACTCAACTACGGTCACGGGAGCGTTTGCCGGTCCGCGGGATGGGCCGTCGATACCTTTGCTGAGCGCTTCCTGGGCGGGAGTAAAGGGATGCGCGCCGAACGGAATGATCTCGCCGAGCACGGCATGCTGGCCATCGGCGGTGACGTAGAGGCGGCTGTTCTGCTGTCCCTGGGCATTGCTGAGGACGACCAGCACTTCGGTGAGTCCTTCGGCTTGGGAAGGGCGAATCGCGACGATCTTCCACGACACAGAAGGATCGTAGCCAAACATCTGTTTCATGAAAGCGTTCACCGTTTCTTCCGAGGGAAGTCGGGTGCTGAGGGTGGGGACCGGCACAGGTGCGTCTTTGGATTTGGCGGACGACTTCTGTTGGGCAACGGCAACCGACACCAGCAACCAGACCAGGGAGCAACAGAGTAGCGAACGACGCATGAGTTCCTTTCGAGAGCGCGAATTTCTTTAGCCGGCAGTCAAGGCCGTCGTCATCCGCCCATTTTGGCGGCAATGGGAAAGCGGCGGCCGGAGCCGAAGGCCTTCAGAGAAATTTTAAGTCCGGGTGCAGCCTGCTGGCGCTTGTATTCAGCGCCATCGACCATGCGAATGACCCTCCGCACCAGCCCCAGATCAAAGTTGTGATCAGCGGCGATCTGTTCCGCGGTGTGCAAGTCTTCGACGTAGTCTTCGAGAATGGTATCCAGGGCGTCGTAAGCGGGCAGCGAATCGATGTCCTTCTGATCGGGACGCAATTCTGCGGAGGGCGGTTTGTCGAGAGTTGCCTGCGGAATCACAGGTCGGCGGGAATTCACGTAGTGGCTCAGACGATAGACCAGCGTTTTGGGCACATCCGAAATCACGGCCAGGCCGCCGACCATATCACCGTACAAGGTGCAGTATCCCACTCCCAGCTCGCTCTTGTTTCCGGTGCTGAGCACGATGGCTCCGAACTTGTTGGATAGCGCCATGAGCAACGCGCCCCGGGTTCGGGCCTGTATGTTTTCTTCAGTCGTATCTTCTTTGCACCCGGCAAAAACCTTTTGCAAAGTCTTCCGGTAACTCTCAAAAATGTCAGTGATACAGAGCAGGTCAAAGCGAATGCCGAGATTGTTGGCCAGCGCTCGCGCGTCGTCGATCGAGCCCGAGGATGAATAGGGTCCGGGCATGCCGACGCCGATCACGTTTTCCGGTCCCACGGCGTCGGAGGCGATGCACGCCGTGAGAGCGGAGTCGATGCCGCCGCTCAATCCGATGATCACGAGTTGGAAGCCGCACTTGCGTACATAATCGCGTGTCCCCACTACCAGGGCGGCGTAAGCACTGGCTTCCTCTCCCGGAATCTGCTGATGCATTTCACCCGTCAGCTGGTCAGAGTCGAAGTAGATCAGATCTTCCTCGAATGACTTGCCCTGTGCGACGACGTCGCCCGCGGAATTCAGCACCAGGCTGGAGCCGTCAAAAACCAGGCTGTCGTTGCCGCCGACCTGATTGACCATGACCACCGGCACCTTGTCCTGCCGGGCGATGGTGGCTAGCATCTCGCGGCGGAACTCGCGCTTGCCCAGCCAGAATGGCGAGGCGGAAATGTTGAGCACGAAGTTGCCGCCGGCCTGCACCAGCGACTCGACGGGATCAACCGTGTACAGACGCTTGTTCCAGAAGTGTTTGTCGTTCCACGCATCTTCGCAGATGGTCAGAGCCATCTGTTTGCCGCAGAAAGGAAAAATCGACTGGCTTCTGGCAGGGGCGAAGTTGCGCATCTCGTCGAACACGTCGTAGGTAGGTAGAAGCATTTTCGACTGCAGAAAAGCGATGGCGCCATCTTTGAGCAGGGCGGCGGAATTCATGACCGACTTGCCGGTTTCGGCATGGGCTGGGGTCACCAGTCCGCAAATGAGGGCGATGCCGCGGGTTTCGGCGGCAATGCGTTCCGCAGTCTCGCGGTTGCGGGCCACAAACGACGGACGCTCGACCAGGTCTCGGGGCGGATAGCCGCAGACGGACAACTCGGGGAACAGGATCAGGCCGGCACCAGCCGTCCGCGCCTGCTGCGCGAAGTTGATGATCTTGGCAGCGTTGCCGGAGAAGTCTCCGACTGTGGGATTGATTTGTCCCAGCGCAATCTTCACAGTTCCAGTGTAAAGCGGCAACTGCGCGGGAGCCAAGTCGAGGAAGTAGGCGCAGGTCCCGCCCGTGCTCATGCGGCACAGACCGCTTGGAAGTACGCTGAATTAGTGCCTCCGGGAGCACGAGCGGGACGCTCGCGCCTACATTGGCTATTCTTTGATTCCGACCCAACGAAGCGCTGGCGGTCCGCGAATGCACGCATGCTCACTGCCTTGCCATGGCGGAATGTGTAGACATCCGCAAGGCGCACGTCCTGCCACTGGTTGCTATTGTGGGATCGGACCCGGGCTTGGACAAACACGATTATGCGGTCACCGGCGGGGATGAATCGCTCCGGTTCGCTGTGCACTTCGGCCCAGGACGCCCAGGACTGCGTCAGGTAGGCTTTCGCCTCGGCCTGTCCGCGATAGGTGCCGCCACCGGGAAATTCCCTCGGCTCGACCCATTCGATCTGAGCATCGAGAGGCTCGACGGCCGCCGTGATATCACCTCGATTGAATGCAGCGTAAGCTCCGCGTAGAGCGCTGATGGCCTGCTCCTGCTTTGCGGTCATTGGCATGCGAGTCTCCCCGTCGTGACCCCTTTGGCAGGCTCCGCTCAGGCACAAAACTGTAAGCGCAATCAGGGCTGAAATTTTCTTCACGCTCGGCCGGTGGCACTGGAGCACGAGTGGGACGCTCGCGCTCCACTCCTCTCAATTGGCTGGGGCGGGTGGGCCATCCTGGCCGAGCGGGTCGGGGCC
>CATPBJ010000027.1 GCA_955652395.1 uncultured Terriglobales bacterium
CGATGAGGGTGTCTAATCGCTCATCGAAAATGCCCCGGCCATCGTGCCGGGCTTTTCGTTTAGAGCACCCATTCTATCTATGTTGTAGCTTAATCAGCGAGAGGCGACGCCATGCGAGCAGTCGGTCTGATTATGGCCGTAGTTCAAGCCCTGTTTGGGGCATTTATGCTGTTTGACGCCTTCCAGCATAACGGCAATTTCGACGCGTATGCAGTGGGCATTCTATTTATAGCGGGTGGATGCGTGCTGTTTTGGAAATTCTTTCCCGAATCTCAACCGTAAGCTGGCTATTTGGATTCTTTGCGTGGCCTGCCCCCGCCATGCGTCTTGCGGCGGGCTGCCAGCTTGCGGAAGTAGGCGCTACCGCGCTAGCAGTCACAGAACCGCCCTTACGCCCCAAAATAGCGGCTGCGGGCAGCTTGGCTTGAGAGATGAGATCGTCGGTAAGGGCTAGGGCAGAGCGGAGCAGTTCGCGGCACCTGGCGGTGCGGTTCTGCGGAAGCTCCGTGGTGGAAAGGATCAGGTCGGTTTCGGATAGCAGCTTTTTGAGCGCAGTCAGTTCGGTTCGGTTCGATGCCATGTGCCAACGATAAAGCGGGCATCGTGGAAAAGCAATCGCTCGCTGTTTAGCCTTCAACGCACTTTTCAGACACTACCAGCTTTCGGACCCTGTTGAATGCAGCTATCAGGCAGGACTATAATGCCGGCGAATTTCAAACAGGAGGCAGGTATGGCCGAAACACGGAAAGTCATTGATTGTCGCCAATTCCCCGCTGAGAAGCCCTGCTCGATTGCCATTTCCGGCACCGAGGAGGAAGTCATCAGCCTGGCGGTGCTGCATGCCAGCACGGTCCACGGTCATGCGGATTCGCCGGAACTGCGGGAGCAGATTCGTTCCATGCTTCAGGATGACGGCGCAGCCAGTGAAGCCGCTTAACCGCTTGATGTAGGTACGAGCGTCCACGCTTGGGCGCGTCCGGGGCGTTGCGCACGAGCGAGGACGCTCGCGCCTCCATTGTTAGGATTATTTCGAGCTTACTGCCGCGTCCGCTTCGATTTTTTCAAACACGGCTTCCGCCCTTAGTAGAGCTTCCTGAACGTTGGCGCAGATATTTTCGCGGCCCACGACCCCTTCGAATTCTGCCTGATGAATCATCTTGGCCGGTTGCTCGCGGGCGCCGCACAAGATCAGCGTACGTTTCGTGGCGTGTAGTTGTTTGGCTATTTCCTCCAGCGCGAACAACCCGGTGGCGTCGATGGCGGTCATGTTCCGCAAGCGAATAATGACGATCGGCGGCAGCTGGTGCATGTTTTCCGTGACCACTCCGATCTTGTCGGTAGCGCCGAACAGAAACGGCCCGTGAATGCGGAAGATGGTGGCGTAGTACGGAATGTCTTTGTCCTGCAAAATGTGCAGTCGCCCATCTTCGACGTAATCGCCCGTCACCTGGGACACGGTGGTGGTCTCGGCCACGCGGGCGATGAAGAGCAGCGCCGCCAGGATCATTCCGGCCTCGACGGCTACAGTAAGATCAGCGAAAACGGTCAATCCAAACGTGACCAGCCATACGCTGATGTCAGTCTTGGTCAGGCGCAGCAGTTGCGGAATTTCGCGCCACTCGCCCATGTTGTAAGAGACGATCATCAGAATTCCCGCCAGCGCCGCCATGGGGATGTAGCTGGCCAGGGGCGCGGCAAACAGCAGCACGCACAACAATGTGAGCGCGTGAATCATGCCCGCGACCGGCGACTGCGCTCCAGCGCGGATATTGGTTGCGGTGCGAGCGATAGCGCCGGTAGCCGGTAAGCCGCCGAACATCGGCGAAAAGATGTTGGCAATTCCCTGGCCGATGAGTTCGACGTTGGGATTGTGCCGGTCGTTGCTCATGCGATCGGAAACCACGGCCGACATCAGGGACTCGATGGCGCCCAGCATAGCCACGGTGAACGCCGGTCCGAGCAAGCCATGGACCAGGCTAGCGTGCCAATGCGGCAGAGCGAAATGAGGCAGCCCGCTGGGAATTCCACCAAATCGCGAGCCCACCGTTTCCACCGGCAGCTTGAGCAGGTACGCGCCCACGGTCGCGCCCAGCATGGCAATAATCGCTCCCGGAATCCGGTTGGAGATGGCACGGCATAGCAGCATCGTGGCCACCGTGCCAGCCGCCAATAACGTGGCGGTCAAAGAGAATGTGGGAGCCGCGTGGAAAAGAGCCTTCATCCGCAGCCAGAACTCGCTGGGAACTTTGGCCAGGTGCAGACCGAAGAAATCTTTGATCTGCGTGCTGGCAATCAGCACGGCAATGCCGTTAGTGAAACCGATTACGACCGGGCGTGGGATGAACTTTACCGCCGTGCCCATGCCGGTCGCGCCCAGAACGATGAGTATGGCCCCGGCCATGACGGTGCACATGTACAGCCCGTCGATGCCGTGGACGGCGACGATTCCGGCGACCACGACCACGAAGGCGCCGGTGGGTCCGCCAATCTGGGTTTTCGATCCGCCGAGCGCAGAGATCAGGAAGCCGGTGACCACCGCGCAATAGATGCCCGCCTGCGGAGTCAGTCCCGATGCGATAGCAAAAGCCATGGCGAGCGGCAAGGCGACCAGGCCAACGGTGATCCCAGCGATGACGTCTTTCAAAAACTTGCCCGGGTTGTATTCGCGCAGGCAGATAACGGACTTGGGGAGCCAGCGGTGATCCAGCTTTTGGGAAATGACAGACCACATATACACCACATTATGACAGGGGCGGTCGTGCTAATTGAGTGATTAGGAGAGAACGAGGGTAATGAACTGGTTCGATGTCGGCGCAAGCGTCCCGCTCGTGCGGAGCTGGCAAGGACTTCGGAAGTCCGACCGACCAAGCACGGCGTGGATGTCTGGACCTCACCGGGCGGTGGCGCTGCCGCACGAGCGAGGACGCTCGCGCCGACATTATTTCTCTACACTCGATATGTCGTTTTCGCCTGACCGCCGGGCGCTCTTCGCCTGATCGCTTTGTTATAATGGCTGCTCTCCAGGGGCGCTATCGTCTAGGGGTTAGGACGGAAGATTCTCAATCTTCAAACCCGGGTTCGATTCCCGGTAGCGCTACCAAACCTTCCACTTAGCACAATCTCCAGTGTTTATGCGCTTCTGGTTCACTACTCGGCCGCATCCCTTTTGGTCTCTATAGTCCCCTATGTCGCTCCCGTTCCTGGCAGTCGTGGACACCACGTGGACAGCACGCGGAGCTAGAGGGTGGAGCGTCCATGTGGGCGCTGGCGCGGGTGAGAGACCGGGCTCCATGCCTATCATGTGTCGGAGAAATGCTACCTCGATACGGAGGCTGTCTTCCGTGGTTGAACGTTGCCGCCACCCAGCAGAGCTCTGGCCGTCGAGACCAGAATTTTGGTTCCATTGCTTCAGCAGGTTACTGGTCGGGACACCAGAGAATTGGGTGCGATTAGGGTTCCGTCTTTCATTATTCTCTTTGGGGTTACTTACCCACGGTTGCAAAGTGGCTTACCCGCAGTTTGGATTGCGTTAGTTCTTTAACGTCCAGCTCTCCGCTCTTGTTCTTATCCAGTCTGTCGAACTCGGCTTCCTACGCGAGGGGGGAGTAAGCAGGTTCCTCGGGACGATTTCTTGCGCGTGCTCGGCCAGTTACGGAAAAAGCCTTGCGTCCGTCGAAGGATGCTCACATTACATCCGCACCGAGCCGTGGGTCGTGTGCCAATTTGATCCTCACAACCGGGACGAAGCTCATTGACGCAGAAGTTCCGTCTTCACTGAAGTACCTCGAACGATTTAACGTTACGAGTTCTCATGAACCGGGCACAGCTAGATGAGATGTGATCTCACTCCCAATTGCAGACGCGGTACAATGCCGTGCAGTTAGAATCGTAGAAGGAAGCGCTGGTGAAAACTGAATAGAGTAATGCCCGAGTCCATCGAGTGGCGGAGACCTGCGCCACGGCGCCGCCGTTTTTTCCTCATTCTTGCCGTCGTTTGCATCATTATTCTCGGCAGCGGGACGGCGCTATCGTATTACGTCGATGCCCTCTGGTTCGGATCGCTCGGGTACGGAGACGTGTTCCGAAAGACGCTGAGCTTTCGGTGGGCGGCCTTTGCGGCATCTTTCGCCGCCACATTCTTCATCCTGTACGGATGGTTTCTGGCGCTGTGGCGGGCGTACCAGCCCGATTTGCTGAGCGGCGGCATCATTTTCATCGGCAAGCAGCCGGTGAAATTGCCGGTCGAGCGCATCCTGCGTCTCATCGTGCGCGTGGTCGCGCTACTCATTGCCGCGGCAACCGGCGCCGGCATGATGGCGGAATGGCCGACGTTCGCACTCTATTGGTATGCGCCACGCACAACCGGCGGCATGGTGGATCCGATCTTCGGCAAGTCGCTGCACTTTTATCTATTCACGCTCCCCGCCTGGAAGTTCATTACGGGGTGGCTACTGACGCTGGCGGTGATTGCTTGTGGAATCGCCATCTTCTTTATTCTGATTACCGGCAGCGCCCGAGTGTTCGCGGGCCGGCGAGGCCGTTCCATTCCATTGCCTTGGCGCGGGTTTTCCATTGCGTTCGCGTTCTTCTTGCTGATCCTCGCGATGCGCGTGTATATCGGCCGGTTTGAGGCATTGTTCGAGGAGCATACGATCTTTAGCGGTGTCACCTACACCGATGCGCACATCATGCTTACCGGCCTGCTTGTGGTCTGTGCGGCGCTCACTCTGGGAAGTGCCATCGCATCCATCAACGTCGTGTCAGCGCCGCGCGTGCGCTGGCTGGCAGCGTCGATCGCTCCAGCCGTCGTCTGTTATGTCGCCCTTCAGGTAATCGGCTGGTATGTCGGCAATTTTATCGTGAAGCCAAACCAACTGGTTCGCGAGCGGCCTTTCATTGCCTACAACATCGACCTGACGAGGCAGGCCTATGGATTAGACCGTATCTCGCAGCGCGAATTTCCCGCCGAGACAACAGTCGAGGCAACCGACCCGGCGAACAATCAGGCGACGCTGCAAAACATCCGGCTGTGGGACTGGCGCGCACTCCAGGATACGCTGCGTCAGATTCAGGAAATCCGTACCTACTATGATTTTCCCGACATCGACATTGATCGCTATGAAATCGACGGCACCATGCGCCAGGTTATGCTCGCCACGCGCGAACTGAGCGTCGATAAGCTGCCGGAGAGCAGCCGCAACTGGATTAACGAAAAGCTCATCTACACGCACGGCTACGGCATCACCATGAATCCCGTGAATGGGTTCACCTCGGAAGGGCTGCCAACGTTGATCCTCAGTAACATGCCCATCCAGAGCACGGTGAAGAGTATCGCCGTAACTCGCCCGGAGATCTATTTCGGCGAGCTGACCAAGACCGACGTGTACGTGAAGACGCGGCAACAGGAATTCAACTACCCGCAGGGACAGACGAACAACCTGACGTCCTACGAGGGCAACGGCGGCATTCTTCTTGGTGGATTCCTGCGTCGCATCCTCATCGCGTTCGATCAAGGTGACCTCACGAAGTTGCCGTTCAGCGATGATATCAACACGCAGAGCCGGCTGTTGATGCGCCGAAACGTGCGCGACCGCGCGGCAGCGCTGGCGCCATTCCTTACTTATGAATCGGATCCGTACATCGTGGTGGGCGAGGATGGCCGGCTGTCATGGATGATGGATGCGTTTACGACTTCCGACAGCTATCCGTACTCTAGCCACTATCCTCTCAACGGCAATCCCATTAACTACATGCGGAACAGCGTGAAGGTGGTCATCGACGCCTACGATGGGACCACGACGTTCTACGTTTTTGACGCGCTGGACCCGATCATCGCGGCGTATCGCCCGATGTTTCCCTCTCTATTTAAGGATGCGTCGGCCCTGCCGGCGGCGCTGCGCAAACACGTGCGTTATCCCGAGTTGTTGCTCAAGATGCAGGCGGCGGTGTACGGCCTTTATCACATGACTGATCCGGAGGTTTTCTATAACCGTGAGGATTTGTGGACGGTCGCTTCCGAAGTCGGGATGAGCGAGTCCGGCGAGCAGAAGGCGCAGGGGATGGAGCCGAACTTTGTGCTGATGAAACTGCCGGGGGAGACCGCCGTCGAGTTCGTGGAGATTTTGCCCTTCACGCCGGCCAACCGGAACAATCTGATCGGCTGGATTGCCGGGCGCAGTGACGGCGCACAATACGGTACGTCGGTCGTCTACGACTTCCCGAAAACGAAACTGGTCGACGGCCCCCTGCAGATCGAAGCGCGAATCGATCAGAACGCGCAGCTGTCGGGACAATTGACGCTGTGGAATCAGCAAGGCTCCCACGTGCGACGGGGAACTCTGTTGGTGATTCCATGCGGGCGTGCACTGTTGTATGCGGAGCCGATCTACCTGCAGGCTGAGCGGAGCCCAATGCCGGAGTTGCGTCTGGTGGTGCTCGCATTGCAAGACCGACTTGCATACGGACCGACGTTCGAGTCGGCGATGAAGTCCCTATTTGGCGGGCAGACCTCGTCGTTGAGCGCTGCAGCTGCTCCCGTGGAAGCGGGACGAAGCGCAGTGGCATCCGCCGCCCCCAAGCCTGCGGCGGATTTGAACACGCTCATTACCGGAGCCGCCAAAGACCTCGCCGACTATCAGCGGCTGACAGCGGAAGGCAAGCTCGGCGAGGCTGGCCAGAAACTTGACCAGCTCAAGCAAAAGCTTGACCAGCTGAACGCGCGGCAAAAATGATTGCGAGCGCCTGGAGGCACGAGAGAAGTGCTGGAATCGACTACCCCACCCTTAGAACGCTTGCTATTCGGAAGCAACTGACCGCATGGAGTAAATCACGGCTATGTCCAGGTCATGCGAAGCGATGGGAGGTTGCTTGGTTCTGCATCCGTAATTGCAGTCATCTACCGTGAGAAAGGCCAGAGCGTGCGCCAAGTCGACGAGACGAGTGGTTCTTCCAGTACTCAGTGACTATCGTGAACTCGGAAAGCCAAAAGGA